>JAMCWO010000353.1:49652-58715 GCA_023481165.1 Planctomycetota bacterium
TCGCATTTGCTGATGTAGGGGACATATCGATGAGGAGTTCACGAATTTCGGGCAGCACTACCGGTTCCCCTTCATTCCCGAGAAGGAGTTCTGGCTCGATGTCGAGGCCGAGCACGATGAGCGGAGGTTCTTCATCGATCACCTGCTGGTCGAGCACCGCCTGATGAGCAAGGGCGTCCCCTACGACAAGGCCATCGAGGAAGCCGACCGCGCGGAACGCAAGCAACGCCGCCGCAGCGGCGATGTCGGCCGGGCCACGCACCGCGGACAGCAACTGCCCGAGGGACAATCTGTGCATGAACATCTGTGGAAGGAACTGGAGAACGGCGTCCGTGTCTGGATCGTGAATGGCCGCCAGGTGCGGAGTGTCTTCGACATCGACTTTACGGAGGGAGGGCACGATCACGTCTACGAGTTCGTGCCGGAAGGAGAAATCTGGATCGACGATGCGATCGTCGAGCAGGAACGGGGCTTTGTTCTTCTGCACGAGTTGCACGAGCGGAACCGCATGGCCCACGGCGTGCCGTACGATAAAGCGCACGCGGAGTCCAGCCGCCTGGAGTATCGTTGTCGACATCACCCGGATGAGCTCCACGATGCCCTTGCCGCCGAAGGCTGGGCCTAGAAGAGGTCCGGGACCGGACGCCGCCGGGGCTACTACCTCTGGCCTGCCGTCCTTCAGCCTCCAGCCTACCGGCTCCGGCCTTCTGCGTGTTACTCAGAAATGCTCTCCCCCGGCCCGCTCCGTGCGGCTTCGGCGAACATCGCCGCGCTCCCAGGTGCTGGCCTGCCAGTCATCCAGCCAGTCTTCCTCCGCGATCCATGGAGGAACGCGCAGCCGGAAATAGGAGGCCAAGACATGGACATAGGGTTCGTACATCCGGCGCAGCTCGGCCAATCTCTGGTCGGTCTGGCCCTCGCGGAGCTTGATGCCCGCCGCGGCGAGGAGGGCCCGCAAGGCGGCCAGTCTCTCCGGCGGCAGGCGGTCCGGCGTTTGGTCGGCCGGCGGGGTCCGAAAGACGATGGAAAGGTCCACTACGGCGTGGCGGGCCATGGCGAAGGTCAGTTGCGCCTGGTGCCGGCAAGCGCCTTCCACGCCGGCGATGGCCAAGGCGCTGGTGTCGAGGATCGCGGTCAGGGCCGCCAGCCATGACTGGTTGTCGTGCTGGGAGCGGAAATAGGCCAGGACCGGGTAGGACAGGTGCGATTCCAGGAACGCCGCCGACCAGTGCTCCCAATCATGGAGGAGTTGCCGGAGCGATTCCATCTCCGGCTCGCGGCCGTGACGGCGGAACATTTCGGCGGCGGTGGGAGGAGAGCCGGCCCGCGCGTCCAGCAGAGAGATACTCGTCTCCCGGCGGGAGAAGGACTGGTTCAGGGCCGGCAGGTAAGCGACGATGAGGGCGAGAAAAGCAAGGCCCATGCCCGACTCGATCACCACGAAAAAACGGCCCGGCGCATTGCGGGGCACCACGTCCCCCAAGCCGAGGGTGAAGAAGGTTGTGCCGCTCATGTAGAGATCGATGAGGAACCCGGTCTTGCCATCGTGGGTCATCAGGGTCGAGCCGACGGCCCATTGCAGGAGGGCGAAGCCGAGGATCATGATCCAGGCCCAGATGCTCAGCAGGATGAGCATGGATGCCGGGCCGAAGAAGCTCAGTGCCATCTCTTGCCGCCGCGGCGGGATCACGGCGGTGACCAGCCTCGCCCAGAGCAGCCAGGTGTGCCGGTAGAAGAGGCGCGTCAGGCGGAACCGGCGGGTCGCCCGGCGGGGCAGGATGACGGTCTCGAAGCCCTCCCAGAGAACCACCGCGATCAAGACTACGCCGCAGATAGTGGCAACGAACGCCATAGACGTCTCCCGTCGGCAATCCCGTTTGTTTTCCTGCTCTTGTAATAATATGTATCCCTCGGTAGGGGACTTCGATCAGCATTTCGCCCATACTGGGACAATTAACGCAAAAATATTCACAGATTCTGTTGACACATTTCCGGGTGATCTGATAAAGTGACAGTTTGGGTTAGGGTACCGCATGAAGCAAGGCTAACCGCAGTGTGGAGCGGTGGTGGCCCCAGGAGATTTGATGACGGCAGTTGGCTCGTGACGGAGCCGGCAGCGATGTGACCCGGGTTGTGGTGCATGCTTTCATAGGCCCGGGTCGGCGGACGGGAGTGGCCGCAACGTGAACATCTGGAGTTGGCCAGGGAGACGGGGAGAGGCACGAGGGGGAACGCGACAACTCCGCGCGCCGATCTTGGAGCAGCTCGAACCCAGACTTCTGTTGAGTGCAGACTCCCTCGGGGGACAGTACTCGCTGTCATTCCAGACCGTCCTCTCCGAGCAGGCCCTCATCATCGACCCGGAGCGGCACGACCGTCCCGAAACCGTGACAACTCTGACTGTTGATTTGCCGGGACTGCACCTCGTCAATCCCGATTCGGGTACTTCCCCCGGGCAGATCATTTACCTTGACTTTGACGGCGAGGAGGATGTCACGTACAAGGGTCCTGTGACCGTTGGGCCCTTTGATGTGCCCGCCTTCTCGCTCGAAGGCACGGCTCTGGCGGGCCAAGAGGGGGCCATCAGCGCCGGAGTAGTCGCCCGGGTGCGGCAGACCTTCGCCAGTTCCGGTGTCACCTTCACGACCGAGCAGCCCCAGGAGGGCACCTCCTACTCGACCATCTGGATCGGCGGGGATGACTCCGCATTCTCTGCCTATGGCTCCTTCCTCGGTCTGGCGGAGGGGGTGGATGAGGGGAATGCAACGCTGACCGACAATGCTTTTGTCTTCAGCGCCGGCATTCTCGCGGCCCGGGACGGCGCCGATGATCTCACGGATCAACTGGCCCGGACGATCGCCCACGAGGCCGGGCACCTGCTAGGATACGAGCACGATAGACCATCTACCGGCCTGAGCCCGCCCTCGGTTCTATCGGAAGTCGCGGCCCCGGAAATCACGGTGCTGGGCAACAACGTCCCCATCGCTGATGGGGATACAACTCCTTACCTGATGGACCAGACGGAGTGGTTCGGGCTGTTTGTCGGCGATACGCCGAACAGCCACACGTTCAAGGTCCGCAATGACGGCGACGCGGCGCTGACGCTGGGGACCGTGAGCGTACCGACGGGCTTTACGTTGACCGAGGGGCTCTCCGCCAGTTTAGGGGCGGGGGCATTCGATACTTTCACCGTCCGGCTCGACACCGTAACGGCGGGGGTCAAGACGGGCGATATCTCCTTTGTGAACAACGACAGCGATGAGAATCCGTACAACTTCCGGGTCACAGGAACGATCAGCGAGCGATCGCTGCCGGAGATCGGGGTCTTCGGGGAACAGATCCCGATCGGCGATGGCGACACGACGCCAAACACCGCCGACGGTACGGATTTCGGCCGAGTGATGCTGGGGGGCACGCCGGTCAGCCACACATTCGCGGTTGCCAACAATGGCGGTAGCGGCTCCATCCTGACGCTGGAGTCCGTGAGCGTCCCGGAGGGGTTCACGGTGACCAAAGGCCTGCCTGCCAGCCTAGGGCAAGGTGGATCGGACGTGTTCGTGATTCGTCTGGATACCACGACGGCCGGGGTCTTCAGCGGGGACGTGTCGTTCTCGAACAACGACAGCGATGAGAACCCGTACAGCTTCCGGATCACGGGCGAGGTTTCGGCGACGGGATGGGCCGAGGTTTCCGTCTGTGGCAACACGATCTATCCCATCAGCGACGGCGACACCACGCCGGATACGACAGACGACACGGACTTCGGCTCGGTCGCGCAGCATGGCTCTCCGGTCAGTCATACCTTCACGGTTGTCAATGATGGTACGGCGACGCTGACGTTGGGACCGGTCACGGTTCCAACAGGCTTCAGCGTGGCGGAGCCTCTGGCGAGCAGCTTGGCGGCCGGCGCATCGGACACCTTCACCGTTCGCCTGGATGCCGACGTGCAAGGCACCAAGGCGGGGGACATCTCTTTCCCGACCAACGACAGCGACGAGAATCCTTTCAACTTCCGCATCACCGGCTACGTGGGCGGTGCGGCGGAGATCACGGTCCTGGGCAATGGCGAATCGATTACAGACGGAGCCCTTTGGCCCAGCACGATCACCGGTACGATCTTCAACCCCGTCGTCCAGGGCGGCACCCCGTCCACGCGGACCTACACGGTGCGTAATGATGGTACGGACCCCCTGACGCTCGGCTCCATTGTCGTGCCGACCGGATTCACGCTGGCAGAGGGCCTGCCGGCCAGCCTGGCGCCGGGGGCATCGGATACCTTCACGGTTCAATTGGAGACGGCCGTGGTGGGCGACAAGAGCGGGCAGGTGTCCTTCGCCAACAACGACGCGGATGAGAACCCGTTCAATTTCCCGATTTCTGGGACCGTGCAGGCTCCGGCGCCGGAGGTCACGATCCTCTGGCAGGGGTATACGATCCCGAATTGGGCTTCGGCCACGGACGGGTTCGGCACGAACTTCGGCACCGGCATCCAGGGCCGTACGCCGATCAGGCACACGTTCGGCGTCCGTAACGATGGAACCGCGCTCCTGACGTTCGGGGTCTTCACCGTTCCGACGGGATTTACCGTGACGAAGGGACTGCCCGCTAGTCTTGCGCCGGGGGCCTCGGACACCTTTACGATCCAATTGGATACGGTGACGCTCGGGACCAAAGGCGGCTACGTTTCCATTGCGAACAATGACAGCCACGAAAACCCGTTCACCTTCGAAGTTGCGGGAGTTGTTATTGCGGACATCGGGGCGGAGATCACCGTCCTGGGCAAAGGGATCGAGATCGTCAATGGTGATACGACGCCCAGCCTCGCGGATGGGACGGATATCGGTCAGTCTGTTGTGGGGGACGGCGGGGTGCAGGCCCAGCAAGTCTTCATAGTTCGCAATGACGGCACCTCCGTTTTGACCCTGGGGCCGGTGATTCTCCCGGCGGGTTTCTCGGTGGCAGACCCGCTGCCGGCCAGCCTGGCGCCCGGGCAGTCGGACATCCTCAATATCAATTTGGACAATCTGGTGCGAGGAACCAAGACCGGGGACCTTTCCATCGCCACCAATGACAGCGACGAGAATCCCTTCCACTTCCGGATCACGGGAATAGTGTGGGAAGCGGACGTTACGGTTTTTGGGAACGGCATCGTCATTGAGAATGGAGACACAACTCCGGGCGCGACCGACGGCACGGACTTTGGCAGTGCCATATTGGGTGCCCTACCGATCAGTCGGACGTTTACCGTACGCAGTGACGGAAATGCGTATCTGGGGCCGCTCAGTTTGACCATCCCAGCGGGCTTCACCCTGCCAGAAGGGCTGTCGGCCAACCTGGCGCCCGGTGTGTTGGATACGTTCACCGTCCAATTGGATACTGCGCTGGCCGGGTCCAAGAATGGGAACATCATCATCACGAGCAATGACCCGGATGAGAATCCGTTCCGCTTTGCCATTGCAGGGACCGTCCTATCCGAGCAGCCCGAGATCGTCGTCTTAGGCAACGGAGTCCCCATCAGCAACAACGATGGGACCCCGAGCACGACCGACGGCACGGACTTTGGCACCGGTCTTCAAGGTCAGCCCTTCGTCAGCCGCACGTTTACGGTCCGGAACGACGGGAGCGCCGCTCTGACGCTGGGAGCCGTTGCCGTTCCGGCGGGCTTTACTCTGGCGGAAGGGCTTTCGACCAGTCTGGCCTCGGGGGCTTCGGATACGTTTACGGTCCAGTTGGATTCGCAGACCATCGGGACCCAGACCGGCTACATTTCCATTGGGAACGATGATGGGGACGGCGGGGATGGAATCGAGAACCCCTTCCGGTTCAAGATCACGGGAACCATCATTGAGAACGTGGGGCCGGAGATTACGGTCCTCGGGAACGCGCTCTCGATCGTCGATGGCGACACGACCCCGAGTGCCGCCGACCACACGGATTTTGGCACCCTGGTTCTGGGCGGCGCGTCGCTGAGCTTCACGTTTGGGGTCCGCAACGATGGCACGGCGCCCCTGACGCTGGGAAACGTGGCGGTGCCCGCCGGCTTTACGTTGCTCCAGGACCAGCCCGCCAGTGTGGCGCCAGGGGCCTGGGGTTATTTCATGATCGAGTTGGACACCGCGACCGAAGGCACGAAGACGGGCGATGTCTCCTTTACGAATAACGACGCGGAGGGCGGGGATGGAGTCGAGAATCCCTTCAACTTCCGCATCACTGGAACGGTGGCGGGGGCGGGAAGCACGCAGGTAGGTGTGGCGGTTACTCCGGCAACCGTGCTGGAGGATGGGACCACAAACCTGGTGTACACGTTCACGCGGAGCGTGGTTGCCTCCAACCCATTGACGGTGCACTTCAGTGTCGGTGGGACGGCGACCTTCGCCACGGACTACACGCTGAGTGGAACCTCCGGCTTTGACGGCACATCCGGAACGGTGGTCATCGGAGAGTCGCACGCAACTGCGAGCGTGACGGTGAATCCGACGGCGGACACGCTGGTAGAGCCGGATGAGACGGTGATTGTGACCGTGACGTCGGACACGGCGTACGCGGTCGGGACGCCCGCGACGGCCACCGGGACGATCCAGAACGATGATGCGGCGGGGAACTTGGCGTCGGGCAAGACGGCGGTGGCGTCAACGATCCAGAACGCTTCGTTCCCGGCCGCGAACGCGACGGACGGCAATCTCGATAGCCGCTGGTCGAGCCAATTCTCGGATGATGAATGGCTCTATGTGGACCTGGGTTCGATCTACACGATCAATCGTGTGGTGCTGCGGTGGGAGGCGAGCTACGGAAGCGGCTATCGGCTCCAGGTCTCGAATGATGCCTCCACGTGGTCGGAGGTGTATAGCACGACCGCCGGCGATGGAGGTGTAGATGACATCACGCTGGCTTCATTGGCTTCCGGTCGGTACGTGCGGATGCTGGGCACGCAACGGGCGACCGTGTACGGGTACTCTCTCTATGAGATGGAGGTCTACGGCACGGGGGCCATGAACCATGCTCCTACCGTGAGCAGTTTCAGCAAGACCCTGATGCAGGATACGACGCTGACCTTGGCGGTGGCGGACTTCGCGGCGGCGTTCACAGACCCGGATGCGGGCGACAGTCTCCAGGCGATCCACCTATGGATGTCTCCCGGCCAAGGTGTTCTCAGGCTCAATGACACGTTGATAACGACGGCTATTGATATCCCTGTAGATCAAATTGGCGATCTCACCTACACCCCCAATAGCGGCTACGCAGGTTCCGACATCTTCGGCTGGAATGGCTCGGACGGCAGTTTGTACGGCGATGGAGCCTACGTGAATCTGACGATCCAGGCGGCGGCTGCGAATCTGGCATTGGGCAAGACGGCCGTGGCTTCCACGATCCAGAACGCTTCGTTCCCGGCGGCGGATGCGACGGACGGCAATATCAACAGCCGCTGGGGCAGTCAGTACTCGGATAATGAATGGCTCTACGTGGATCTGGGGGCGGTCTATACGATCGAGCGGGTGGTGATGCTCTGGACGGTGGCCTATGCCCGCGGCTTCAAGCTGCAAGTGTCGAACGATGCGGCGACGTGGATGGAGGTGTACAGCACGACGGCGGGTGCAGGCGGGACGGAGGACCTCACGCTGGCCTCGCCGGCCTCGGGGCGGTATGTGCGGTTCCTGGGCCTCCAGCGGGCGACGCAATGGGGCTATTCGTTCTATGAGTTCGAGGTCTACGGTGGGCTGGCGGTGAACCACGCGCCGACGGTGAGCAACGTGAATAAGAGTGGCCCGCAGGATCTGCCGCTGGCGTTGGCGGCAGGGGACTTTGCGGGGGCGTTTAGCGACCCGGACGGCAATAGTCTCCAGCAGGTCAAGATCCTGTCCTTGCCGGCCCACGGGATCCTGACGCTGGGCAGCACGGCGGTGACGGTGAATCAGGAAGTGCCTGTCGCGCAGATCAACACCTTGATATACACGCCCACCAGCGGCTACACGGGTTCCGACAGCTTCCAGTGGAATGGCTCCGATGGGAGCCTGTATGCGGTCAGTGGGGCGGCGATGAACCTGACGATCACGGCGGCGGCCGCGAATCTGGCGTTGGGCAAGACGGCAGTGGCTTCCACGATCCAGAACGCTTCGTTCCCTGCTTCGTACGCGACGGACGGGGATATCGACAGCCGCTGGGGCAGCCAGTACTCGGATAATGAATGGTTCTACGTGGACCTGGGTTCGGTCTATACGATCAACCGGGTGGTGATGCTCTGGACGGTGGCCTATGCCCGCAGCTTCAAGCTGCAAGTGTCGAACGATGCCACCACGTGGACCGACGTATACAGCACGACGGCGGGGGTGGGCGGGACGGAGGACATCACGCTGGCCTCGCCGGCTTCGGGGCGGTATGTACGGTTCCTGGGCCTCCAGCGGGCGACGCAATGGGGCTATTCGTTCTATGAGTTCGAGGTCTACGGTGGGCCAGCGGGACCGGAGATCACGGTCCTGGGTAACGGCGTCTCGATCAGTGATGGGGCGGCGGCTCCGAGCGCAGCGGACGGGACGGATTTCGGTAGTCCGGTTGAGGCCAGCGACCCCGTCAGCCACACATTCGCGGTTCGCAATGATGGGAGTTCGACGCTAACGCTGGGAGCGGTGACGGTGCCGGCTGGCTATACCTTGACGGAGGGCCTGCCAACGAGTCTGGCGGCGGGAACGTCCGATACGTTCACCGTCCAGTTGAACACAGGCGCGGTGGGCACCAAGGCGGGAGATATCTCCTTCTCCACCAATGACAACGACGAAGACCCGTTCAACTTCCGGATCACCGGAACGGTTTCTGCCTACCAGCCAGCGGAGGTCACCCTATTGGGCAACGGGGTCCTGATCGAGAACGGGGACACGACCCCCAGCACGGCTGACGGTACCGATTTTGGCACGGTTGCCTATGGTGCTGTGCCCATTAGCCATGTGTTCACCGTACGCAACGATGGTGGCTCATACCTATTGTTCGGGACCATGGATGTCTTCGGGCTCTTTGACGTTACGGAGCCTTTGACGCCCGGCCTGGCGCCCGGAGCATCAGACACCTTCACTC
>JAMCWO010000264.1 GCA_023481165.1 Planctomycetota bacterium
GGCGGCGCCCGCCGGCGAATTCTCGGCCACGGCGACGACCAGCACGCCGGTCAGGCCCTGGTAATTGAGCCGCTGTGCCAAATCGGCGCTCAGATCCTCCACGGCCATTCCCAGGACTTCCAGGGCCGGATGCTGCTTGGCAGCGGACCGCGCGGCGGGCCGCGTTCCCATCTCCAGCGTCAGGCTCTTGCGTGCGCCCTGGCGCAGGAGGATGATGGATACTTTGCTGGCAGGCTGCAAGAGGGACACCTGGGTCACCAGGGTGGCGGCGCTCGGCACGGGTTTGCCGTCGAATTGCACGAGGATATCGCCCGGTCGCAGGCCCGCCGCCGCGGCCGGCGAGTTCGGTTCCACGTGAGAGATGAGGATTCCCTTGGTGTCGGCCGGTGCCCCGAAGAGCGCCGCCAGGCGGGGGGTCAGGTCCTGCATATTGATCCCGAGGAAGCCCCGGGCGACCTTGCCGTTGCGGCGGATCTGCTCGTAGACGTTCTTGACCATATTCGCAGGAATGGCGAAGCCAATGCCAATGTTGCCCGCGCTGCCCAGGATGGCCGTGTTGACGCCGATGACTCGGCCGTCCAGGTCCACGAGGGGACCGCCCGAGTTGCCGGGGTTGATCGGGGCGTCCGTCTGGATGAAGTCCTCGTACGTGTTCAGGTCCATGTTGGTGCGCCCCAGGGCGCTGATGATGCCGGAGGTCACTGTATGGCTCAAACCGAAGGGTTGGCCGATCGCCACCACCCAGTCGCCCACCTGCAGGTTGTCGGAGTCCGCGAATTGCAGGACGGGCAGATGGTCATAGCCGTTGACCTTGATGACCGCCAGGTCGGTGGCCGGATCGGTCCCGACGACCTCGGCGCGAACGGGACTGTCGTCGCCGACAATGACCATGACGAGATCGGCGCTGCCGACGACGTGATTGTTGGTCAGGATATAGCCGTCCGGCGCGACAACAAAGCCGGAGCCCAGGGCCAGATTGTGCCGCTGCATCTGCGGAAACTGGTCCGCCGGGGCCTCGCTCAACGGCAGTTCTCCCGGCTCATTTCGGGCGTCGACAGTCGAATTTCGCATCTGCACCTTTTCGACCCATCCCTTGACCTCTGTTCTCGGCGCCCTGCCCCTCGCTCCGGGCCAGCCGGGCGTATCTTTCGAGGACGTCTGCTCGGCGCCGGGCGGGATATCGACCCAGATCCCGACCACGGCCGGTGTGGTTCGCTCGGCGATCTGCGCCACGGCGTTGCTGATCTCCTGCAGGACGTTGGGCCGGTCCTGACGCGTAGCCGCATTGCCGACAGCCGGTGCGGCCTTCTTCGAAGCCTGCGCCAGAGATGATGCTGGCAGAAGACTCAGGGCGCAGAGTGCCACAAGTGCCAGGTACGAAGTCCAAAGTCCCAAGTACGTCCTGCGGGGCGCTGCCCGCCCTTGGCTGGTTGCCCATCCTGTCCTTGTCATGCTGACCTCCTGTGAAAAAATGCGTTCCAATCGCCACGGGGATGTACGCAGAACTTCGCCTACGGGTCTAAGAAAATTGCCTAAACGGGTAGATGGCCTGCCACAATTCTCTTCGGGCCGGAGGTCTAATCAGACCGGCGGGTACGGCTTTCTTTCTCAGTGGACGCGGGCCGTCCTGACGCGGTCGATCTCATCCCAGAGCTGCGCCTTCAGGACCACCGTCTGTCCCTCGGGACTTTCCCGGCGTTGAACGCACGCCGGTGTCTGCCCACGGATTCGGCAGAAGGTCCGGCCGTCTTTCGCTGTTCATTCGCCGCCTTGCGCAACGCTCCCCAATCGCGTAACTCCTCGTGTTCAAAGGAGTAAACGATTCTTCCCATGCGGGTGTTCTGCCTTTTCAACCGTTGCACAAACGTTGCCGGCAGTCACCCGTTGGCGGTTGGATAGGAACTACGTACGATATCCGACCAGGGCCGACCGAGCGAGTCCAGCAATTGCCGGAAACCCTCGTGGCTGCCGATCATTTGAACTCCGCAGAGAATCCCTCCGGCGCTGGTCGCGGAGTCGCTCGGTTCCAAGAGGACGGAGCGGTAGACCGTCTGGCCGTCGGTCGTGAGAACGACTTCCACGAGATTATCGCCCGCCGGCGGACCGACCGACTCAATCTCCATGTCGTTATGCTTGAAAAGCAGCGGCGAGAGCGGCTCGGGGACGTAGACCAGGGGGCGTCTCCGCACGAAGGCAACGGCATTCTCGCCTGCCCCACGGCCCTGCTCGTGCGCGTGGACCACGGTGGTGGTGCGGAGCCCGTCTCGTTGGGCGATGTCGCCGCAGGCAAAGACGCCCGGTACGGAGGTCTGCTGGTGCTCGTCCACGATGATCCCTCTATCGACCTTGAGTCCGGCCTGCTCGAACAGCTTGAGCTCCTGCATTGCCCCCACCGTGGTGACAATCAGGTCGCCGGACAGTTCGCTGACATCATCCAGCGTTACGTGCAGGTGCTCCCGTTTTACCACCGTCACGGCGTACCGGCCGGTGACCACATGGATCCCGGCTTTTCGCAGCCGGTGCGCCAGGACGGTCGCGGCACCGGCGCCCAACTGCTGCGGAACGAGATGATCTATCTTCTCCACGAGCGTCACGTCCAGCCCGGCTTGCCGGGCATAGAGGGCCGATTCCACCCCGCTGATGCCGCCGCCGAGGATCAGGAGTTGCCGGGTCTTGTCCAGGCGCTCTCGGATCGCCAAGCCCTCCTCCACACCCCATAACGGAACGACATCATGGGGGAATTCCCGAACAAAAGACAGCAAAGCCGGGGCGGCCCCCGTCGCGAGGACCAGGGCGTCAAACAACTCCTCGCGTCCACCCGCCGTGACAACTCTCTCGCGGGCGTCGAGCTCTATCACTTCCGCGTTCAGCCGCAGGTCGATCTCGTGCTCGCGATACCAGGATTCCGGCCTCAGAGAGATATTGTCCAACTCCGCGTGGCCGAAAGCCAGCGGTACGACTCGCGGCCGAAAGTACGGCAGGACCGACTCGCCGGAAAACAGCACCACCTCCGCGCCAAGCTGGCTCGCCCGCCAGGCGGCCTCCACGCCCGCATGCCCTGCGCCGATAACCCCGATTCTCATCCTCTGCATCTCCCACCAAAGGCAATCGCACGCTCTGGCAGGTCCCGCCATCGCAGGAGCGGAAGATGCCGAGACCTGCCGAGGTTCTTACGCCTGTGCCGGGCAGTGGTTCACCGGAGGTGTGGTCGGAACAGGGAGGCAGCGACGCCTCGAATGGCACAACC
>JAMCWO010000075.1 GCA_023481165.1 Planctomycetota bacterium
CCTGGGGCGGGCATCGGTGAGGTGATATGGACCAGCGACTCTCGGGCAAAATGGCGATTGTCACTGGCGCGGGCCAGGGGATCGGCAAAGCGGTCGCGCTGCGCCTGGCACGGGAGGGAGCAGATATCGTCGTGGCGGAGATCAATCGCGAAACCGCCGAAATAGCGGTCCGGGAGCTCCAAACGCTTGGACGTCGGGCGTTGGCACAGCCGACGAATGTCAACTGTCTGGCCGAGATTCATTCCCTGGTGGACCGTGTCGTCGCGGAGTTCGGCCGCATCGATGTGCTTGTCAATGTGGCGGGTGTCGCGCAGACGAAGCCCTTCCTGGAGCTCACCGAGGAGGATTGGGGCCGCATCGTCGACACCAATCTCAAGGGAACGGTCTTCTGCATGCAGGCGGTCGGCCGGCAGATGATTCGGCAGATTCCGCCGGAGGTGGCCGCGCAGGGTCGGGCCGACCGCAGCTACGGCAAGATCGTCAATTTCTCCTCGATCTCCGGCCGGCGCGGCCGCAGCGTTCAGATGGCCTACGCCGCGAGCAAGGCCGCCATCATCAGTGTCACGCAATCGGCGGCCCTGGCTTTCAGTCCGTACAACATCAACGTCAATGCCGTCTGTCCCGGCGTGATCCCAACCCCCATGTGGGACCAGATCGACCGGGACCGCAGCCGGCTCATGGGCGCCCAGCCGGGTGAGGCCCTGAAGGCATTCGTCGAGAAAGTCCCGCTCCAGCGGGCGGGCACGCCGGAAGACGTAGCGGCGGCGGTCGCTTTCCTGTGCTCCGCCGATGCGGACTACATTACCGGCCAGACCCTGAACGTCGACGGTGGATTCGAGATGAATTGAGGCCGCAGGATGACTCTATGAACGTACGCCTCGCATACGGCAAGAGCGGCTTGGATGTGACGTTGCCGGATGGGCTCGCGGTAGATGTGGTTCGGCCTAATCACGTCGAGGCTCTGGCAGACCAGGCGGAAGCTGTGCGCGACGCTCTGCTCCATCCCATCAGCTCACGGCCGTTGCGCGAGCTGGTCAACCCGTCCGACACCATCGGAATCGTCTGCAACGACATCACCCGTCCGACCCCGTATGGGATCATCTTGCCGGTCCTGTTGCAAGAGCTCCGCCCTGTCTCTGACGAGGCGATCACCTTCTTGATTGCGAATGGGACCCATCGGTTCGGCACACCGGAGGAACTCAGGACGGTGCTCGGCGAAGAGATCGTGGACCGATTCAGGGTCGTGCAAAATGACGCGCACGACCGGGAGGCGCACGCCCGGGTGGGGACGACCGCCGATGGCAACGAGGTCTGGATTCACAAGGAGTATCTGCGCTGCGATGTGCGAATCCTTACCGGCTTCATTGAGCCGCACTTCTTTGTGGGCTTCTCCGGCGCCGGCAAGGCTTGCATGCCGGGATTGGCGGCCCTCGAGACGATCCTGAGAAACCACTGCGCCCGGAATATGGACCATCCCGGGGCAACATGGGCCGTCACGCATGGCAATCCCATCTGGGAGGAGATTCGGGAGGCAGCACTCCTGGCAGCGCCGACATTTCTTTTGAATGTGACGCTCAACCGCGATAAGCAGATCACGGGGGTCTTCGCCGGCGATATGGACCGGGCCCACGAGCACGGCTGCGAATTTGTGAAACAGCGCGCCCTGGCTCCCGTGCCGGTGCCGTACGACATCGTGATTACCAGCAACGCCGGCTCGCCGCTCGACCTGAATCTCTACCAGGCAGTGAAAGGCATGAGTGCGGCGGCACAAATCGTGAAGAAGGGGGGGGCTATTATTCTGGCGGCCGACTGTTGGGATGGAATCCCCGAGCACGGCCGGTACCAGCGACTGCTCTTCGAGGCCACGAGCCCTCGGTCGCTCTTAGAGAGGGTGCGGGCGGATGACTGTCACTGCCAGGATGCCTGGCAGGCACAGATCCATGCTCAGGTCTGCGCCAAGGCCGACGTGTATCTGTTCAGCCACAATCTGACGGACGAGCAGATCGAGCGTGCCCTGCTCAAGCCATGCCGTGATGTCGCAGGGACGGTGGAGCAACTATTGCGCGTATATGGTCGAGATGCTTCGATCTGCGTGCTGCCCGAAGGTCCACAGACGATTCCCTACATCGCAACGGGGCGGCAGGAGTGAACGCCTGTGAAGATCGTTGTCGCATTGGATTCGTTCAAGGGCTCGCTGACGGCTGTTCAAGCCTGTGACATGGTGGCCCATGCGATCCGTTCCGCGGTGCCCGGTGTGGAAGTCGTGACCAAGCCGATGGCCGATGGTGGCGAAGGGACGGCCTCGGTGCTGATGGCGGCCGCCGGTGGGCAATGGATCCGTAGGATGGTGACAGGCCCACTGCCGGACATGGAGGTTGAGGCTGGCTTCGTCTGGATGCCCGACAGCAATACGGCCCTGGTGGAGATGGCCACCGCCAGCGGCCTGCCGCTCTTGCGACCGGAACAGCGGAATCCCCTGAAGACGACAACCTATGGCACGGGACAGCTCATCCGAATGGCCGTCGATCACGGTGCAAAGCATATCCTCCTCGCCATTGGAGGCAGCGCCACTGTGGACGGCGGCGTCGGTGCCGCGATGGCCCTGGGGTGGAAGTTCCTCACGAAGGAGAAGCGTGAAATTGACTTCGGCGGCGACCAACTGCGGAATGTCGATAGGATTGTCGCACCGCCGGACCCATTGGATGCAACCGTTGAAGTCCTGTGTGATGTGGACAATCCTCTGTGCGGCGAGCATGGTGCGGCACGGGTATACGGGCCGCAGAAAGGCGCCACGCCGGAGATGGTGGAACAGCTTGATGCCGGGCTGACCCGTTTGGCGCGGGTGGTCAAGGAGCAGCTTGGCCGCGACATCGCGTGTCTGCCCGGAGCCGGGGCGGCCGGAGGCCTGGCGGCCGGCGCGGTCGCGTTCATGAACGCCCGGCTGGTTCCCGGGATTGACGCGATCATGTCGCAGACGCGCCTAGCAGAGGCTGTCAGCGGCGCCGATTGGGTGGTTACGGGCGAAGGCAGCTTCGACGAGCAATCCTTGCACGGCAAGGTGGTGTCTGGTGTCATGCGCGTGGCCCGCGCCGCCGGCGCGAAAGCCGCTGTCTGCGCGGGGCAGGTCCGGCTTGAGCCTGGCACGTATCGGCAGGCCGGGATTGAGGCGGCGGTGGCTTGCATGGAACGTGGTATGGAGTTAGACTATGCTCTCGCGCACAGTGCGGAGCTGCTCGATTGCGCGGCTCGACGGTTCGCGCGAGATTATCTTTGCCCGCAGCGCCGCGACGCGGCGGGGTGAGAAGGAGACAGGCCCATGAAGCAAAGACCCGAAAAAGATGGTAATGAGAAGATCAACCGTCGTACGTTCGTCAAGGCCGGGGCGGCCACGGCGCTGACGGCGGCCTCCTGGTCCCGTGTCGTGGGGGCCAACGAACGGATTGGCATCGGCATGATCGGTATTGGTCTGATGGGCCGGATTCATACCCGCAATTTCGCCAAGCAGCCGGATGTCTCCATGGTGGGTATCTGCGATGTCTACGATCCGCGGGCGGATGTTGGGGCGGAAATCGTCGGCAGCAAGGTCATCAAATGCCGCGACTTCCGCAAGCTGCTTGACAACAAGGATATCGACGCCGTCGTGGTGGCTACGCCGGATCACTGGCATGCCTTAATTACGATGATGGCGTGTGCGGCGGGCAAAGACGTGTATGTGGAGAAACCCCTGTCGCTCTTCGTGCGCGAGGGGCGGTGGATGATCGATGTCGCCAAACGCCACAAACGGGTCATCCAGGTAGGCGTCCAGAATCGCTCCGGGCCGAACTTCCAGCGGGCCCGCCAGTTCATCCAGGACGGCAAACTGGGCCAGATCGTGGCGGTGCAGGACACCTATTGCCGCAACCTCATGCCCGGCTTCGGTAATCCGCCGGACCAGGAGCCGCCCAAAGAGTTGGACTGGGATATGTGGCTGGGTCCGGCCCCGCAGCGGGCGTGGAATCCCAACCGTGGCATCTATCATTTTCGCTGGATCTGGGACTATGCCGGCGGGCAGATGACCAACCTCGGGCAGCACTCGCTCGACATCGTCCAGTGGTTCACGGGCGTCAAGGCGCCGAAATCGGTCTACAGCACGGGCGGGCGGAATTACCTGAAGGACAACATGGAGACACCCGACAGCCAGGATGTGCTGATCGACTACCCTGGCTTCACAGGCATCTGTGTGTACCGCGAGGCCACGGCGGGACGCGAGGGCCTCGGCATGGGCGGCGTCATGTTCTACGGGACGCGCGGGATGATGTCCGTCGGCCGCAGCGGCTACCGCGTGATGCCAGATCGCAAGTCCAACCCGTTTAACCAGATGGCGAACATCCTGGGCGGGCATCCGGTGGGTGGGCCGCAGGTGACGCCGGAGTCCAAGGACCTGTACTGGACCGAGAAGGTGGAAGACAATACCGGCGACGGCGCGAAGGATTATGTCACGCATACGCGCAACTTCCTTGAGTGCATTCGCTCGCGCCGGCAGCCTATCGCCGATATCGAGAGCGCACAAGAGGTGGTGACCACGTGCCATCTGGCCAACATCTCTCTGCGGGTCGGACGCAAGATCACCTGGGACGCCGCGAAGGAACAGATTGTGGGCGATCCGGAGGCCAGCGAAATGCTGACACGTCCCTACCGCAAACCCTGGGACGCCCAGTTGCGGGCGTTGGGCGTGGTGTGACACGATAACCTCGTAAGGAGTGAATCTTATGCCGATAAAAGGCGCTACGTCGGTGGGCCTGGATCGCCGTCAGCTTCTTGCGGGCCTGGCAGTCGGCTCCGGTGTTGCGGTGTTGAGCCGCCTCGCCGCCGACGGCGGGCCGCCGGCACGGCGGTCAAAGATGGGGTTGGCCGGTGACTGCTGGAATGTTCACCAGAGGGCGCAGGTCGGCAAGGGCCAGAAGGGTGATTTGTCGGACCCGCGGCTCTTCCTCGAACGGTGCTATCAGCTCGGGGCGGGCGGGATGCAGATGTCGCTGGGGGTGCGCGACGAAGCCTATTGTACCGGGCTGCGCCGGTGGGCCGAGGACCACGAGATGTACGTCGAAGGCAGCACCAGCCTCGCAGGCAGCCGATTTGACGCCGAGCGCTTCGAGAAGGAGGTCGTCACGGCCAAGGCGGCGGGGGCTACAGTGGTCCGAACCGTGGTCATTCCCGGGCGGCGGTACGAGCAGTTCCGTTCGGCCGAAGAATTCGCCGGTGCCTCCCAGCAGGCCGCCCAGAGGCTGCGGCAGGTGGAGCCGATCATGATGCGGCATCGCATGCGGCTGGCGGTCGAGAATCACAAGTGCCATCGGGTGGCGGAGCGGCTGGACCTGCTCAAGCAGCTTGGCAGCGAATGGATCGGCATGTGCGTGGACACGGGCAACAGCTTCGCCTTGTGCGAGGACCCGATGGAAGTAGTGCGGGCGTACGCGCCGTTTGCCTTCAGCGTGCACGTGAGGGATCAGGGCGTGCAGGAATATGAGGATGGGTTTCTCTTCACGGATCTGGCGCTGGGCCAGGGGTTCCTGGATGTGCCGACGACGGTGCGTGTGCTGCGCGAGGCCCGCCCGGAGCTGCGTTTCAGCCTGGAAATGATCGCGCGCGACCCCTTGAAGGTCCCGGTCCTGACGTCGAAGTATTGGGCGACAATGCCCGACGTGCCGGCAGCGAATCTGGCGTGGACCCTGCGCACGGTCAAAGCCCAGATGCCCCGCGCGCCGCTGCCGACGATTGACTCACTGCCGTTGGAGCAGCGGGTCCAATACGAACAACGAATGGTCGAGGACAGCCTCGCCTACGCGCGCGAACATCTGGGGTTATGACCGGGGGCTATTGCCTCTCCACGCCCACAGGCTCACGACCACGTCCGAGAATTCGCCTGCGCTGCCCTCGGAGACAGGGCAGCACTCGACTCTCCACTTTCTACTCTCCACGCCCGCTGCGCCGCTGCGCGTCGGAGGGTGATTCCGTATTGCCCTGGCGCTACTAACGTGCCGCGTCTGATTTGTCGATAACGCCTGTGAAATTCCGCGTTTGGGAACTACGCCGTGAATGAGTATGACCCGATAATCCCGTTCCTCCTGGACGAAAAGGTGGTGTCGCCGGAGGATCTCCAGCCCTTGTTAGCCAGGCACACGGAGACCGGGGAAAGCCTGCTGCGCCTGCTTCAGGCGGGGAAACTGGTGACTGAAGAGCAACTCGCGAAGGCGGTTGCCGCCGTCAATGGCTTTGATTTTGTGACCCTGTCGCCGGAGATGATCGACCCATTGGTGGCCCACCTCATTTCTCAGGAGATGGCGAACCGCCACAGCTTGATCCCCGTCCGGAGAGAGGGCGGCCGACTGGTCGTGGCCATGAGTTCGCCGTTGGACCTGCGCGCACGCGACGAGGTCGAACTGAAGACAGGGTACCAGATCGTTCCCGTGGCGGCGACGGCCCAGGCGGTCCAGCAGGCGATCCACTTCCATTTCGATGTCGCCAATGTGACCAAGCAGGCGATTGCCTCGATGCGGCTCAAGAGCCAGGCCGCTCGGAGTGTCAACGAAGAGGAAGACTCTGTCCTATCTGGCGGACCCACCTTGGATTCAGGACTTTCAGACCCCGACGCGCAGCCCGGATACGCAGCAGCCCCTCGGGGCTGGGGCGGCAAAGAAGCGAGCGACGACCCGATCACCAAGCTCGTGGCGTCCATCATTCGGGGGGCGATCGAGGCTCGCGCCAGCGATGTTCACCTCGAGCCGCAGGTCTCCGAGCTGCGCGTCAGGTACCGGGTCGACGGCATGCTCCGTCGGGCTGTGGATGTTCCCATCAGCGCCCAGCCGGAAGTGGTTTCGCACCTCAAGATTCTGGCCCAGATGGACATCTCGGAGAAAAGGATCCCCCAGGATGGCCATATTTCGCTGCGGCATGAGAAGCGCGACTACGATCTGCGGGTGTCGTCTTTGCCTGCGGTGGGCGGCGAGAAGATCGTTCTGCGCATCCTCGACAAGAATGCCGTGCGGTGGTCGCTGGATGAGGGCATGACTTCGCCCCAGGACAATCGCAAGTTCCGGGAGTTGGTCGCGAATCCCTACGGGATGCTGCTCCTGACCGGCCCCACTGGCAGCGGCAAGACAACGACTTTGTATTCCGTGCTCCAGCTTATCAACACGCCGCAGCGAAACATCGTGACGGTGGAGGACCCGGTCGAATACCGTCTGCCGGGAATCACGCAAGTGCAGGTCCGGCCGGCGGCGGGGGTGACGTTCGCCTCTTCGTTGCGAAGCATTCTCCGGCAGGACCCTGACATCATTCTGATCGGGGAAATTCGCGATCTGGAGACGGCGGAAATCGCTACAGCCGCGGCGCTGACGGGCCATCTGGTGCTGAGCACGTTGCACACGAACGATGCCGCCGGGGCTGTGTCGCGACTGAGCAACATCGGCATCCCGCGTTTCCTGGTGGCCTCGGCCCTGCTGGGGGCCGTGGCCCAGCGGCTGATACGAACCGTCTGTCCCCGCTGCCGCGAGACCTACGAACCGGACCGGAGTCTGGTGGATTGCCCGAACGGCACGGGGCAACGAGACGTTGTCGGATTGCGGAGGGCGGAGGGCGGATTAGCAGCACCGGTCTCTTCCAGTCCGCAATCCGCAATCTACAATCTGCAATCGGCGCGAGGCCGGGGATGCTCCTCTTGCGCTGGGACAGGCTACCAGGGACGAAAGGCGGTCTACGAGATTCTGCCGGTGTCGCAGAAGATACGCCAGATGATTCTGGATGGATGTAACGACGCACAGTTGAAGGAGCAGGCGATCCAGGAGGGTATGCGTACGTTGCGCATGAATGCTCAGGAGGAAGTGCTGAGGGGTGTGACAACTATCGATGAATTGATGCGGGTGGTGGACATCAAGAGCGAATAGTGGCCGCGTACCAATACATCGCCCGGGACGATGCGGGCAACGAATTCAGCAGCCTCTACACGAATGTGGAGAGCGTGGAAGCCCTGCGCAGCGAACTGGTCAAGCTCGGGTACGTGCTCGTCCGGGCCCGGCGCCAGCGGGCATCGGCGCCGCCGCGTCGCCGTGTCCGGCCGCGCGAAGTGGCCTCGTTCGCCTACAAATTCGGGGGGATGTATTCTGCCGGCCTGTCCATCGCGAATTGCCTCGAGACGCTCGAACGGCAGACGGACAACCGCGCCTTTCGATTCATCCTGGCCGATGTACGGCGGCATGTGGAGGCGGGGGCGAGCCTGCGGGCCGCGTTTGAGCCGCATCGGAGGATCTTCTCCGACTTCTTCCTGGGGATGATCGACGCGGGAGAGTCCTCGGGACGGCTGTCGCAGTCGTTGGAGGCGAGTGCCCGCTATCTGGAGAAACGTGTGGAGCTTCAGCAGAAGGTCCAGGCCGCATTTGTGTATCCCCTCGTAGTCGGCGTGTTGTGCTCCATCGTAGTGACCTGTCTGCTGATCTTCGTGGTTCCGGTGTTCACACAACTGTACCGAAAGATGCACGTGCAACTGCCGGGGCCGACGAGGGCGCTGGTTCTCTTCAGTCTAGTGCTGCGGTACTGGTGGTGGGTGCTGCTGCCCGCTTCCGGCGGGCTGGTACTAGGGATCCGGCGGTTGTTCGCCCATCCGAAGGTGCGGGCCCATTGGGATCGTCTGAAGCTTCAGATGCCTCTTCTGGGTCCCTGGCATCGCCACATCCTGGTCGCGCAGTTTGTGCGGACGTTTGGGATGCTGCTGGCGGTAGGGGTCCCGATCATCGAGGCGCTTGAAACCGCTGGACGCGTGGCGCAGAATGAGGCAATCACCCGGATTGTCGCCGACCTACGGCAGGCGGTTCGCGCCGGCCGTTCTCTGGCCGGGTCGCTCCGGGCGTACGAGTTGTTCTCGCCCATGGTCATCCAACTCATCGCCTCCGGGGAGGAAGCGGGCATTCTTCCCGAGATGCTCGGGAAGGCTGCGGACCTGCTGGACAGGGATGCGGACCGTCTGGCGGCCTCCCTGCTGGTAAAGCTGGAGCCGGCCCTGACCGTTCTCATGGGGCTGATTATCGGACTGATCCTGATGGGCGTGTACCTGCCCATGTTTGACTACATGGCACACCTAAGGTGAATGGCTGACCCATCCTCAATTCAGTCGCGGGGGATTTCTGCCGATAGTGTCCCAAGGCCGTGCCATCGTGATGAGTTTGCAGAAGGAGAATGGGATGCACAGCAAGAAAGCCTTTACTCTGGTGGAACTTCTGGTGGTGGTCATGATCCTGGGAGCTCTGGCGGCGATCGCCGTACCACGGATGATCAGCGGTGCGACGAATGCCAAGATCAGTGCCTGCGATACGAACGTGGACTTGATCAACTCTCAAATTGAGCTGTACTTCGCCAACAAAGGGACCTGGCCCCCGCGCCTGAGCAGCGTGACCGACGATCCGAACCGTTTTCCTGACGGCGCGCCACAGTGTCCGTTTGGAACCAGCTACCAGTATAATCTGACCACGCACCGTGTCATCGGCCACAACCACTGAGCCCCGAGGCGCCGCGGCGCTGCGGGTATCGACTATTGATCCATGAGGGCAGACCGTCAGTCATCCGGAGTCGATAGTCCCAAGGGCTCCCCAACGCGATATACTGCGTTTGGGGTCCCACAGCATGGGTTCACCCTGGTGGAAGCGGTCACGGTCGTCTTCGTGCTTTCCCTTCTGGCATGTATCGCCGTACCCAGGCTCAATTTCGGGGCCGTGTGGGGAGCCAAGGCGGATGCCGTCGTTCGGCGATTGGCCACGGATCTGCGTCATACGCGTGCGCTGGCGATCACGCATGCCGCCGGAAATCCGGACGGCTTTGTGCTGGTGATGCGAGGCGTGGAGGGGACCCCAAACGCCATAGATCGCGTTTGGGAAGGGCTCCCACCGGCAAAACAGAGCCGGTGGGGACCCGAGCCCGGGCCGTACCGGAGCTACCAGATTATCAACCGGCAGGATCGTACCGTGATAGCGACCTGCAATCTACCCGCGGGTGTTCAGTGCGGCGGTGGACGGTGGTTCGAATTTGGCCCGCTGGGTAATCTGCAGAACGGCAGCGATGCGCATCTGGGTATCCGGACCGAGGGCAAGTCTTACCGGCTGGAAATCGCGCCGGTGACGGGAGCCGTCCAATGGTATCGCGACGACAACCAGAAATGACGCCGCCATCTTCCGGGGGCCGTCCTTGGGACCGGGGCCCCCAGCCGCATAAGTCCGCGGCTGAGAGCCCTACCAAACGCGACCCCTGCCTACGCAGGGGGTCATTCCCGCGGAGGCGAGAATCGCGTTTGGGAGCCCCTTCCGGTGTTACCCTGGCGGAGGTCATCGTGGCCTCCGCGCTGCTGGCGATCGCGATCGTTCCTCTCCTGCGGGCCTTGACCGCGGCCCACGTCGAAGATCGGGCCATCGAACGCAAGAGTTGGAGCCTGCTGCTGGCCCAGCAGGAGTTGGAGTATATCCGGGCTCGCTGCATCCACCATTACGGCGTGTCCTATCGTGTCAATTCGAAGTCTGTCCGGGACGGATATCTATGCACTGTGGCGGACGACGGAGACCCCAGCCTGCGAACGGTGACCGTGTCGGTCGGCCTGGACCAAAATCACGATGGCGTGCTCTCGTCAGATGAGGTGGAGGTCAATCTGTCTACCCGTTTGGCGAGATGAGAGGGCTCCCGCCCAGCGTCCCCGCCCCGGCCCGAAAGGCTGCCCTCGCCCCGAAGGGGCGCTGCGCGCCCGGGCATCCGGGCCGCGCGTCAGGGGAGGCTCGCGCGCTCCGGAAGGCGGGGCAGTTATGGGACATCGGTTCTGCTTGTTCCACTCCCTACCGGAAGCGCGCGAAAGTGGCCGATAAAGGCGCTTCTTCTGGACACAGAAGCCTTGTCGCTCCGCGTAGTCCCAGCGGAGCGATTTCCGGCAAGAGGGCGCGGTGCCGACCGTAATGGAGCCGTTGCGTGCAGCCGAATATACAGGTGTATGCTGTCCTGTAAAGCGATCCAGTGGGGTCATGCACGGGAGCGAAGAGCCGCGCCGCCCGGGACTACTCTCGTGGAACTGACCGTGGCAACTGCCCTTATGGCAACGATTTTCGCGTCGATAATGCCGTTATTAGCCGGGATCCGCCAGAGCACGGACGCGCGCTGGACCGGTCTGGAGATCCTCCAGAACGCGCGGGTCTTGAACGAGCAATTGGGTCGATATCTGGCCCAAGCGACGAGGATTGTGGCTGTCAGCGCGAGCACGGACAGCGCTGGCTATATCGAGTGCGAAATGGAAGATGGTGTG
The DNA here is from genome assembly GCA_023481165.1 of Planctomycetota bacterium. Taxonomy (GTDB): domain Bacteria; phylum Planctomycetota; class Phycisphaerae; order Sedimentisphaerales; family Anaerobacaceae; genus PLanc-01. Next base: position 11,306 of record JAMCWO010000075.1, read on the forward strand.
GTGTACCGGTATGCTGTGGGAGCACGCGGCTATATCGAGTTCGGCCCGGTCGGTGATCGGCACGGACCGGGGGGATCCCTGCGCGGTGAGCGACATTTGAGCCCCCTCGCCGGACCGGTGCACTACCTTCGATTCGTCTGCTACGACGATCGGGATTTTGACAGGCCGCTGGAGACGCCCGCCGGTATTCGGTTGGTGACTTGGGAGGCCGGGCTGGGGCTCCCCACGCGGAATTCTGCGTTGGGGACCCCTCTTAAGAGCACGGGGCATCTCGCCCCCGGCAAGGTGGTCACCGGGGCCTGCTGCCTGCGAGCCGGCCGATTGATGGCGAATGACTAATTATGGATGAATAACTATGGCGTATCCTTCCTGGGTTCCCAATAATCCACCATCCACCATCGGTCATCGATCCGAAACTGGCTCGGTTCTCCTGGTAGTCGTGCTCCTGGTGGCGCTTCTGGCCGCGGTAGTCATGGGGCATCTGCAGATCAACACCGAGGAGATTCAATTGGTGCAGAATCATGTCGGAGGCGCCGAGGCCATCGCACTGGCAGAAGCGGGCCTGAATGATGCGCTCGCGCAACTGAGACGGGACCCTGCCTGGTGTGCCGGATACACCGACAAACCCTTGGGCGGGGAGGCCTACTCGGTCCGGGTAGATGGCTCCACCGTGACCGCCGCGGCGCGGACAGCGCGTGGCTTCGTGGCCAAAATCGAAGCCGAGATCACGAGAGGGACAGGCGACGCCGGTCTCCTCGTCGAGGTGAACAAGTTGCGGATCAACCAATGAGAGGGAATACGAAGACCGCACTGGGCATCGACCTCGGGAAGCGGCGCCTCAGCGTCGCCCTGGTGGAGAAGAACGAACAGGGCTTTCGGGTCTTGGCCGCGGCCAGCGCGGATTGGCCAACGCCGGCGCCGGAGCCCGCCTATGGCAGAGTGTTGTCGCGGCTGCTGGCGCAACTGGGCTGGCGCTCCCATGTCCGCGGCGCCAGGGTGGCGCTGGCCTTAGCTCCGGATTCCCTGATCATCCAGTTGCTTGACCTGCCCAGACGCATGCCGGCGAATCTCGGCGACTTCGTGCGCAGCGAATGCCAGCAGTACGTGGCCTTATCGGGGAAAACGGTGGTTTCCGATTTCTGCGGCCTCGGCCTACAGAAGCGCCTGTTGGTTGTCGCGGCGGACGGTGATGAGATCCAGAAGGTGACGGAAGCATGCAGCACGGCAGCGAACGGGATTGATACGGTCGAGCCCTCCGCGCTGGCCTATGCCAGAGCCTTCTGCGCGCGGGAGAAAGGATTACTGGCACGAGGTGGCCCCGCTTCGGTTGCTCACCCGCCGTGCATCGAGCGTGACGTCCTGGTCGCGGTGCTTGGTCCTCATACACTCACGACCACCGTGTTTCGCCGGGGCACGTTGGATCTCGTGCGCATCCGAGAGGTTCCGGTCGATGCGAATACGCCGCCGTTGCTCTGTCGGTGGCTGGCGGAGGAATTGAAAGCAGTCTGGAGCTATTACCAGACGCAAGGCTCGCCATCGGCGCACGATCACCAGGTTTGCCTCGCCGTCCACGAGAGCGCGTATCGCGCAGACGACATCGCCCCCTTGCTGGCGGCCGAGGCCGGCACGAAGGCGTTCATCGTAGCGGACGTCCATGAGCCGTTACTTGCCTCGGGCATGGCCCAAGAACAAACGCCCCTGGAGGGGGTGGGGCCGGGTCCTCAGGGGCTCCACTTCGCCAGTGGGAGTCCTTCCCCAACACCCAAAGCCGCGTTGGGGAGCTCCGTGTCGCTGGTGGCCGTAGGGGCGGCACTGAAGTTGCTCGGGACAGAAGGGGACGACCTGCGAATCAATCTCCTGCCGCAGGCGGTCGCGGAGGCCAGGTCCCTGACTCGGCACATGCTGCTGACGACGATTGTCGGTGTCGCCCTTTTCCTCGCGGTCTTTGCGACGGCTCAACTTCTGGCGCGAACGACCGGCGCGCTGAATCGGCGGATTGAGGAAACTCGGCTTTCGCAGGAGCTCTATACGGCCTCGGCACTTATCGCCGAAGAGAAGTTCGTGGACCAGGAGATCGCTCGCCTCCGGCGGCAAGTAGAGCCGCTGCGCCAAACCCTGAAGGGACGGCAGGCAACAGACTGGCCGGATATTCTCCGCGCGGTTCGAGAAGCCACGCCACCCGGTGTGTCGGTCACGCAGTTGCAGTGCAGCGACGCCCGCAGCGCCGCGGCGCGGCGGGGACCGAGCGCGTCCTTGCACGGACTGGCGCCATCCTGTCCCGCCGCGGAAGCGTTCGTGCGGAATCTCGAAGCCCAGAAGCCCTTTTCCGCAGTTTCTTTGACGCTCGTGCAAAAGCGGCAGAGGGACCCGGGTCCCCAGCCGCATACGTCCGCGGCTGGGAGCCCCACCAAACGCGAGGAATCGCGTTTGGGAACCCGGTACGAAGGCGACGGCGTGGAATACCGGATCGACTGCCTCTTGGCTGTGAAGGGAGGGCAGCCCTCGTGACCTCCGATCGCACCCGCAGGTATCCGAAAGCAGCACGCCATGCCTCGTCTGCCGCGCTGCTCGCCGTCGGCGTGCTGGCCCTGTACAACTGGGTGCTCGCACCGCAGGTAGGCTACCTGCGTGCCGTGCAGCGCCTGGGGCCCGTCGTAGGTCGGGTAACACACGAGAGAGAGAGGATCTGCGGCACCCTCGATGGAAAGGTCAGCCAATGGCGGAATCTGCAACGGGTCCAGGCCGAACTCCAGGAGGGAGTGTTCACGGTGGAGCAGGCCAAAGCGTTCGCCCGAGGTCTGCTGTCCGTGGTGGAGGAGACCGGCTGCACAGTCCTCCGGGCCGACTTCAACCCGGACGTTAACACGCAGCGACTGGACGAGCCCAACCTTCCTGTGGTGATTGAGGTGTCCCGGATGACTCTCGACGTGCTGGGGCCGCTTGACCGGGTGTCGGCATTGCTCCAGCAGTTGAGGGACAGCCGGCCGCGTGCCTGGATCGACTCTTGCCAGTGCGATTTTTCCGGTGGGGACGGGTTCCCAAACGCGATGAATCGCGTTTGGGGTCCCGAGGCTGGGCAGGTCGAATGCAACTTGGCTCTTGCTCTCTACACGGTAGGAGAAAGGTATTATGTTAGGGTTATTCAAGGCAAAGAAGAAGACGCAGGCAAAGATCCTGGTGGTCGATGACGAGCCGGACGTGGTCAGCACCGTCGGATATCGGTTGAAGTTCGCCAACTGTCTGGTCGTGACGGCCTCGAACGGGCAGGAAGGATTGGAACGGGCGGCGGCAGACAAGCCGGACCTGATCCTGCTCGACACGAACATGCCCGGCATGAACGGCCACGAGATGCTGGAGCGTCTTCGGGCGGACCCCGCTCTCAAGCACATCCCGGTCATCATGCTGACGGCGCGGTGTGAGCCCCAGGATATCGCCGCAGCTTCCGCGCGAGGCATCTCGGATTATGTGACCAAGCCGTTCGATTTCGGACAGCTCATTGATAAGATCCATGCCGTTCTGAAAGACCGCAAGCCTGGTTGATCCACGTTATGGACACTTTCCCATCTCTTCGGCTGTTGATTGTTGAGGATGACGTTGTCGATCGCAAGCTGCTGGAGCGGCTGCTGGCCCAGTCTTCCCTGGGGGCGTGCCAGGTGGAGAATGCGGATTGTCTCGCCGGGGCCTTGGAACTGCTGCGCCAGTCTCCCTGCGACCTCATCCTTCTCGACCTCGGCCTGCCCGACAGTCAGGGCATGGAGTCCGTGGTTCGTCTCCAGGGGTGCGCGCCGCAGACACCGATCATCGTCCTCAGCGGGCTGGACGATGTAGATGTCGCCACGCAGGCCGTCCAGATGGGCGTGCAGGATTATTTGATCAAGGGGCAGGTGGATGCGAGCCTGCTGATGCGCGCCATCCGGTACGCCCTGGAGCGCAAGCGGGCGGAACGCCAGTTGCAGGCAGCCGAGCTGCGCTACCGCACGATTTTCGAGAACTCGGCGGTCGCTATCATGATGGTCGATGAGCAGCGTCGGCTCATCTCGTGGAATCACTTCACCGAGCAGTTGCTCCGCCTGCCCGGCAACCGACTTCTCGGCCGGCCTATCCAGGAACTCTATCCCGAGGCCCAATGGCAGAGAATCCAGGCGCTGAGCATCCGCCGCAAGGGCATGGGGCACCACCTCGAGACAAAGATGATCCGCGGGGATGGAGCGATCATCGATGTGGACATCTCTCTGAGCGTCGTGCACGACTCCGACGGGAGAACGATCGGCACCATCGGTGTCGTCCAGGACATCACCGAACGCAAGCAGGCGGAGGAAGCGCTGCTCGTGCTGCATGAGATTCTCGACCGCAAGCAACGGAACCTGGAAGCCATCTTCGATGCCGCCCCGCTGGGTATGCTGCTGGTAAACCAACAGATGCACGTGGTGCGTGCCAACGACACGGTCCACCAGATGTCCGGCAAGGAATATGCCCACATGATCGACCACGGCCCGTGCGAGGCCCTGGGCTGCCGGCGCGCGCCGGTGGCGTCCGAAGGCACAGGGGAGGAGCCGTCCAGCGCCAATGGGACCCCAAACGCGACAGAGCGCGTTTGGGAACCCGACCCGCCATCCGAAACCATGTCATCCCCGGCTGTGACCGGGGACCGCCATCCCCCATGTGATGGTTGCCGGTTGTGGCAGACGATTCAAACGGTTCTTGCTTCGGGCGTGCCCGTCGGGGGCGTCGAGGTTCGGCCGAAGCTGAACGAGGATGGGGACCAGGTGCAACGTTGGCTGTCTGTCAGCGTCGAGCCGGTCAACGTCGATGGGGTCAAGCATGTCGTGGTCGCCCTGAATGACGTGACCGACCGCAAGCGGGCGGAAGAGGAACTGAAGGAAACGATGGAGATGAAATCGCAATTCATCTCGACCGTTTCACACGAGCTTCGTACGCCGATGACCGCCATGCGGGAAGCAGTGATCATCGTCCTGGACGAAATCGCCGGCCCACTCAACGAGGACCAGAAACATTTTCTGGACATCGCGAAAAGGAATATCGATCGCTTGTCGCGGCTGATCGACGACGTCCTCGATTTCCAGAAGCTCAACGCCGGGAAGATGAAATTCCACATGCAGGCGAACGACATTGCCGCCGCGGTACAGGAGGCGTACGCGACCATGCAGCCGCACGCCGCCAAGAGCGGGGTGAACCTGGCGGTCGAGGTGGAACCCCATCTGCCGGCAGCCCTGTACGATGGCGACCGGGTCATGCAGGCCCTGACGAACCTGATCAGCAATGCCATCAAGTTCACGCCGGAAGGTGGGCGAGTCCTGGTCTCGGCGTACCATCGGGACC
>JAMCWO010000138.1 GCA_023481165.1 Planctomycetota bacterium
AGGACGGTCGAGGGGTGGCCTTCTATGCCCATCGTCCCCGCGGCCCAGCCGCAGGCCGAAATCGCCTCCGGCTCATCGCATGAACGGTCATGCACCCGCGCACCCGGTATTATTTGACAATCTCGAAGGGAATCGCGGGCAATACGCCCAGCGGGATACGTTGGCGGTTCCCTTTCGTCTTGGCCTTGCCGGCGCCGGCTCCGGGGGTTCTCTCGCCGGACACTTCCACAATCAGATTTCCGCGCAGGCCGGGCTTGATCTTGGCGGCGTCGCTCTGCAGCACAAGGTCCATGGGGCTCCCCAACGCCGAATTCCTCGCTGGGGACCCCGTCCCTGTCTGGCCGGATGACGCGCCTTGAATGGTGATTCCTTCCGGCGGCTCGCTCAACTGATACTGGACCTTTTCAAAGAATCTGGCAGGAGGCATGGTCACTCGGACTTGGGCGGTGCCGCCGAGGGGGATCTTCACCGGCAACTCGCTGAGGATGGCCGCCGGCGCCCGGACCGCGGCACGCCGGATCGTGGTCACGGTCAGGTCCCGGGCGGGCACGAGGTGCCGGTAGGCAAAGGCTTGCATCATGTCGTCCGCCGGCACGGCCTGCCGCACCAGTTCCCGCCCCTGGATCGTCGCCCGGCCTTCGAGGTGCAGGCTCAAGGGCTCATTGCGGGCCACAGGCGGCAAAGTCAAGGTGGCCCGCACATGGTCCTGACCACCGGGTATGATGCCGCCGCTCAAGATGAATGTTCCCGGAACGCCTGGGAGAGCCAACGTGATGTCGCCCGAGAAGCCATCCTTCCGCAGGGCATAGATGCTGATGGGAATCGTCTGGCCGGCGCCGGCGTTAATCGCGGAAGGACAAACGCGCAGCTCAAAATCCGGCCGCGGTGCGCTGAGGCGCAAGCGATAGGCGTATTCCGGACCGCCCTGACGTTGGGCGTCGCCCAGATGGATGTAGTAGGTCCCCTCCGCCGGCAGCGTAGCGAGAATCAGCGAATCCGCCTGGTGCGTGTTCAAGCCCGAGCCTTTGTCCTCGTGATCGTCGTTGAACGCCAGTTGCCGGCCGGCGGCGTCGGTCAGCTTGAGCACAGAGTCCAGCGGCGAATCGAGCCGGCGGGCGCAGACCTCGGCAACGATCTGCGCGCCGGCATGACCTGTAAAGCCGAACACGTCCCAGTCGCCCGGCTGGTCGATGCGCCCATTGATGATCGTCGGTAGCGTGATCTGTCGGGCCTTCTCAGGCGAGTCGTTCGATTCCCTCTCCAGGCATTCCGGCAGCGTGTCCACCGCGAACGGCACGGGATTCGAGACCAGATCGCCCTTGGAGACGCAAAGCGGGTAGATGCCCGCCGCTTTGTCCCTGGCGTCCATCGTCAGCTCGTCCACCGGAAGATTCCAACCCTTGAGCTCGACCGTGGTCGCAGCGCCGGCCGGGCCGCCCAGTGGAAAGATGCTCGTCACAAACGGCAACTCGCCCAGCGTGACTCGATAGACGAAATCCTCGCGGCCCCGGTAGATGGCATCTTTGATCTCAAGGATGTACTCGCTGTCGGCGGGAATCTCGTAATGGAGGACCGGGTCGGGATGGAAACGGTAGTCATCGTCATACGCCACTTCCTTGCCCCGGATATCGTACAGCGTTACGACCGCCTGAAACCAGCCGGGAACGGCGTCGGCCAAGTAGGGGATCAGGTCCCGGGCGCTCGCGGCGACCATCAACTGCTGACCCTTACGGGCCTCGAAGCAATACCGATCCGCATCGGCCTTCTGAAACTGCTCGCCCTGCCGGGCAGGGAAGAAAGTCTTGGCCGTATCGCCGGGGACGATTCGGCCGTTCACCGTGACCGGCAGCGTGACGATCATCTCCGCATCGGCGGCGCTGGTCTCCACGTCCTTCTCGCGCGCTTCCGGCAACTGCCCGACGCAGAACACCAGCGGATTCGACAGTCCCAGCGGCGTGGCCAGCCGCAGCTCCCGCTCGCCCAAGCCCGCCGCGGGAGCGATGGTCATCTGGACCGAGACTATCTCCGCCAGAGCAGGATTGGCCAGCCTCCTCACCGAGGCGGAGATCTGATCCCGGATCTCGGCCATCTCCTTCAGCGTTGCAGGGTCCCGTCCTTGCTTCTGCAATTCCTGGAGTTTTTCCCGCAGCGTATTGATCTGTGGCTGCGTCAGGGGCTTGTCCTGCTCGATGACCTTGGCCTCGATGCCTCCGCCGGAGACGGATACGCCGGTCACGCCATCCAGGGAACGCCCGCCGATCCTGACCTGGAACGTAGTCCCCTGCCGCCCGCCGGCGGGATAGACGTAACCCAGATGCGGCGCGGCCGGCTGCGCCCGCACAGCCGGCGCTATCAGCACAATCAACAGGAGACTGGTGGGCACAGCCCACCCTACGATTCCCGTTCGTGACGATGTGCAGGGCCCATGCATGTCATTGCGAGCAGCGCAGCGACGAGGCAATCTCAATCCGGCGAATGGGAGATTGCTTCGCTGCGCTCGCAATGACAGGTAATGTGTCGTCTTGATCGTGGTCCACATCACATGATTTCCTTCAGGCGTCCACCCGTTTTCACGCCTTCGGCAGCGGTGGGCGTCACGCGGAGATCGAGACCCTGAGGATGGGGCAGTTTCGCGTTGCCGTCGATCCCGAGTAATTCGTACATACTCGCGATCAGGTCGCAGGGATAGACGGGCCGGTCTTTCACTTCTTCGCCCTTGTCGTCGGAGGACCCGACTACGCAGCCGCCTTTGAATCCGCCGCCGGCGACCACGGCGGAAAAGACGTTGCCGTAGTGACCCCGGCCACCGTTCCAGGGCGGCTCCCACTGGACCTTCGGGGTCCGGCCGAACTCCCCGCTCCACCAGACGATGGTGCTGTCGAGCAGGCCGCGCTCCGACAGGTCCTGGAGCAGGGTGGCCATGCCTTTGTCCATCTCCGGCAGCTTGCGCCGCATGATCTGGAAATGCTGTTTGTGCGTGTCCCAGCCACTGTAGTTGATCGTGACATAGGGGACGCCGCGTTCGACGAGCCGCCGGGCGACCAGACAGGCCTGCCCGAAGGTCGTGCGGCCGTAGCTGTCCCGCAGCTCGTTCTTCTCCTGGGTCAGGTCGAACACCTTGCCCGCATCGCCGAGGATCAGCTCGTAGGCCCCGTCCTCAGCTTGGTCGAAGGTTTTCAGCGGCTCGCTGTCTTGGGCGGCCTGCCCCAGCGTGTCCAAGCGGTGGAGCAGGTCCCGCCGGTCCTTCTGCCGCTGGTCGGTGATCCCCTGGGCCACGACGCCCTCCACCGCAAACCGAGCCTGCGCTGGGTCGCCGCCGGTGGCGAAGGGCTTGTAGCGCGTCCCCAGGAATCCGGCTTCGGAGAACCGTCCCTGCGGCTGCGTCAGCACGATGTAGGGTGGGATCAACCCTTGGTAGCCCGCATGGTAGCCCTTGAACAGCGACACGACCGCGCCGACACTCGGATAGACCTCCCGGCCGCCGGGAGGCCGGCCGGTCTGAACCATGTAGGACGCCGTCTCATGGGCGTTCACGCCGTGGGTCATGCTGCGGATGATCGAGTACTTGTCCGCCTGCTTGGCCAGTAGGGGCAGCAATTCCCCAATCATGATGCCGTCCACATTCGTCGGGATCGGCTTATCCAGTTGCCCGCAGTAGTCGTAGCCCGCCGCCGGCTTGGGGTCGAACGTATCCAGGTGCGACGGCCCGCCCCACATCCAGATCTGGATGACCGATTTGGCCTTGGCGTTTGTAGTGACGCCGTAAGGCGTTGTGTCGCGGGTATCTTGCCCGCGATTCGAGGGCGGGACGCCCTCGACACGTGCGTTCGACGCCCTTACGGGCACACTACGAACGACCCCGTCTGCCAGCAGCAGTCCGGCCGCACCACAGAGACTGTGGCGCATCACCTCACGCCTGGAGATTGCCCTCGTCACGTGTGCAACTCCTTTCCGTACACCGGATCAATGCCGGTAGAGAAACTCCGCGCTGTTGATCAAGGCCCAGATGAGGTCCACCGCAGCCCCCCGCCGGTTACCACCCGCAGACTGGAAATACGCTCCAACCGTTTTCAGTTCCTCCTCCGTTGGGAAACGCGAAAGGACCGTCAGGTAAACCCCCTCGATGGTGTCGCGCGGCTTGCCCTTGCTCTGCAGGAGGGACTGGAGCTTGGTGCTCTGCTCGATCTTGCGCTGGATGTGGCTCGAATTCAGGAGGTGCAGCCGCTGGGCGGCCGTGGGACGGTTGTTGCGCTCCGACTCCAGGCCGGTGTCGCGCGGTGAGCGGCCGAACTTTTCCAGGAAGGCGCTGGTAATGCTGGCATCCGCCAGGGCAATCGACCGCATATCCTCCGGGATGAACGTGAACGGCTCCGGAATAGGACTGGAGTACTGCTCCATCGTGCCGGTGATCTGGCACAGGGCGTCGATCAGCACCTCGGCTTCGAGCCGCCGCAGCGGATAGGATGCGAAATTGGCCTCCGTCTTAGGATCATCCCCTCGGGCAATGGAGGAAAGCTGGTAGGTCTGCGAGTTCAGAATCAGCCGGTAGATATGCTTGAGATCGTAACGGGCCGCGACCAGTTCCTTTTCCAGATACGCCAGCAGTTCCGGGTTGCCGGGCGGATTGTCCGGCCGAATGTCGTCCGGCTCATGGATGATGCCACGACCTTGCAGCCAGTACCAGATCCGGTTGACGATGTTGCGTGTGAACCAGGGGTTCTTGGCATCGATCAGCCAATTGGCAAAGACTTCGCGTGGGTCCTGGTCCGGGGAAAGCGGGACGGTTGTCCCGTCCGGGAGAACGGCCGTAATGAATTGCGGATTGCGGTCCCCGGTCGAAGCCGGGGATGACATGATTGCGGATTGCGGATTCGCCGCGAGGGTGTTTTCCATCTTCCGGGTACTCGGGTCGAAGAGGACAATCTCCTCCTTCCATTCCAGCGTGGACTTGTAGCCGACGCGAGCGAAGAAGACCGCCATTTGGGACCACTTCTCTTTCGGCCAGCCTTCGGGCCGGACCCCCATGAACGTCAGCGCTGCGGCCTGGGCCAGCGCCTGGGGCTCCCGGCTCTGGACCGCCCGGTAGAAATTGACCTGAGGGACGCGGAAGTTGCTGCCGCTGGCGGTGAGCATCTCCCGCACGAACCGGTCGTAGGGCATGTTATCTCTGATGCAGGTGCGAATCCACCGGTGGTAGGCCTGCACCGCATTGGGCCACAGATTGATGGGAAACTCGGACTTGACCCGCAGGAGGTCGCTCCACTTCATCGCCCAGTAGTCCGCGAACTGGGGCCGCTCCAGCAGTCGGTCGATCAGGATGCTGCGCTTGTTCGGGTCCTGGTCCGCCAGAAATGTCCTGGTCTCCTGGGCGGTAGGCAGGGTGCCAATCGCATCCAGATACGCCCGCCGGACAAACACGGCATCCGAACACAGATGTGCGGGCGTAATACCCAACTGCTCCAGCCTGCCCAGGACCAGCTTATCGATCTGGCTCCGAGGCACGGGCACGGTGGAACTCTCGAAAGGACTCGGGGCCACATTCGCCGCCACGGTGGCTGCCAGCACAAGAGACACCAGAATCGATAATCCCATCCTCATATTTCGCCGTTTCAAACAGGCCTTAGTCCATTATAAGACGTTCGGCGGAGTCCTCAAATTGCGTCATCTGGGCCCCCTCGCCAACGCCCCGGCGGATGGCCGCGATGTCTCTCTCCAAACCCTGCTGAAAAAGACGGGCGTCAGAGCTGTGCAGGATGACGTTGAGGCCGCGCTTCGCCCATTTGATTTGTAGATGGGGGTGCTCCGGGAAATGGATACCCGCGCCCAAGCCCTTGGCTCTCACTTTCGAGATGATTTCCCCGACTGCCTCGTCGAAGCGGGGATTTTCGTATTGCTCGGGTACGCCCAGACTTATGGAAAGATCGTGGGGGCCGATGATGACGCCGTCCAGTCCCGGCACGGCCAGGATTTCGTCCAACTTCCGCATCGCCGGCACACTCTCGATGTTGATCATCAGGAAGTTGCCCGCACAACGGCGATCCAGATAGTCGTTCAACTCGGACCCGAGGCAGTGGCGGTCGCTTAGTGCTTCGTCCAGGCGCTCTCCTTTCAGCGGACGCAGTTTCGTCGCCCCGACGAGGCTGCGCACCTGCTGCGGGGTCTCGATGTAGGGCGCGAGCACCCCCGCCGCTCCCCCATCGAGCACTTTGCAGGCCTCGTAGGGGTCGGGTGAGGGAATGCGAACCAGCGGCGGAAGGCCGAGGCTGCTATAAGCCAGGCACATCTGGGCCACGGTCTCGCGATCGAGCGGCTTGTGCTCCGTATCGATAAAGACGAAATCCGCCCCCGCCTTCTTGACCGCCGGCGGCCACAGCGGGGAAGAAGAGACGATGGACGTGCCGTAGACCCTCTTACCGCTTTTCAACTGCTTGAGAAAATCGATGCCATCCATTTCTTCTTCCTTTGTGGGGTGGGCTGTGCCCACCATCGTTCTGGTTGTGGGCAAGGAATTGGTGGGCACAGCCCACCCTACGGGCCATCCATTCCGGTTCATTTCTTCAAGAGCCAGATTTCGCTGATGCGAGACTGCTGGCGCCAGTTCAGATGACTCTCCTCAGGCTGGTCCCAGGTGACGACAATCTGTCCGCTTTGGACCGCCTCCCGGGGGACAGGGAACTCTTTGATCTCACCAATTCCTTTGCTATAAAGGGTCGGCGTCACGCGCTGGCCGTTGATCCGAGTCAGGGCCTCGCCGTAGCCGGTGCTGCGAATCACGTAATCGGCATTCGGATCGATGCGCTCGTACGTCACGGCGATGGGCCAATCCATGCTGACCTGCCAGGACAGGCGTTTCCGGCTGAAACCGTCATCCCACCACCAGTGGGTCGGCTCAGGGTCGTGGCTCATCGTGCTCTCTGCCTTGCCGCGCACGACGTGAGGAGATTTCGCGATATGGCCCACGTTGTCATAAAAGCTGCCCGACCCCGGATTCTCCCACGTGCGGATCTCCTCCAGCCGCTTGAGCCTGGCCTGCTCCGAGCTCATCGCTCGGACCTTCGCGAACTCATCCTCCAACCACCAGCGGTTGTTCATGGGATAATCGACGTAATCCAGAATGGCCCCGCGCTCGGCCCCGCTGGCCTGGTACTTCTTGACACTGGTCTGAAGGCCGATGCTCTTGAATAAAGTCTCGCACAGTTCCACGATACGTCCGCGCAGCTCCGGAGCAGCAGGTTCCGTGGTGGCGCGCTGGAGGATTTGTTGTGCATCCCTCATGGCGTCCTCGGCACCGATCTTCTGGGCTCTTGCCAGTGCGGCGTTTGCCTCTGCTTCAAGATGCGTCTCATACAGGAGCCGCCGCCGCACGTACGCATCGTAGGTGCTGCGCAGCAGGCATAACTGCCAGCGCCAGTTATCTTTAAGTTGCGGGGCTTTGGCTTCCAGGGCCTGCCAGAGGGCCAGCGTGCCTTCCACTGCGCCATTCTGGGCCAGCGATCCCTCCCAGTTCTTCTCCAGAGCCAGGATCCCATCCGCCCCCGCCTCCGCCAGATCGGGCCGGAAATAGACCCTCCCATAGTCCTTCAGCACGTCCCGCACATCGGCTTGCGGGTCCCAGCCGCGTGCGCTCCAAATCACCTTGTTCAGATCATCGTGAATCCCATCGGAGTAGGTGAGGAAACCATCCGTCTCGGGTGCCAGGCGGTTATGAACAGAGGCATAGAACACCGGCCGGGGATTGGGGCACTCGCGGCCCAGGGTCAGAGCAAAAGCCGGGTCCCACCAGGGAACGGGATACTGACACCGTACCGTGTGCGTGATGTCGGGATAGTGCCGCAGCTTGTACTTCGTCGCCAGCCGCTGTCTCGTCTGCGGAATGGGCGGGCTCGACGGTCCGGCTACCAAGCCGCCCAGCCAATCCGGCTGGTTTTTGTCGAGGTACGTGAAGACCTCCTCGATCTGGGCCCGGTTGAACCATTGCAGCGACAGCCACACGCGTGCTGCCGGGTGCTGCGCCATCAGCCGCTCGCCGATATCCTTGAGAAAGGGCAGCAGCAACTCGGGCGGATTCGCGCCGGGGTCGCCGCCGGGCACGAAGACCGCGTCCAAGCGCGGGCAGGCTTTGTAGAGCGATACGTGCCTCTCAATCTCTGCCGCCCGTTTGGCCTGGTCCTTGAGGTCGAACACCACCGGCGTCCAGACCCAATAGTCGAGATCATACCGGTCACAGATTCGGCTCAGGAGAACATTCATCTCATGCCGCGCCACCGGCATGTGCGGGCTGGGCTGGTCGTCCTCGAAGGGAATGTTCTCAATGCAGTTGGTCCCGAAGAGGACGAGATCGCGGATATATTGCTCATAGGCCGCCGCATTCCAGGCATCATAAGAGTTGGCCCGGGCGCGGTAGCCCAACTGATGACCGCGAATGGGATACGCGGGTGACGTCGTGCTATCTATGCTCTCCGCCAGCGAGGCACGCGAGGGACCCCAGTCGAGCAGTCTCAACAAGCGTCCCGCCCCGAACAGCACGCCGCGTGCATCGGCCCCGATCACCCAGACGACCGGCCCGGCCCCTTGCTCCACGCAGATCCGGTATCCCTCTCGCTTCAATCCGGGTGCCGACGGGACTTTCCGGCCGGCGAGCTCTTTGGTGGCCAGCGTGACCAAGGCTATCGCGGGTCCGCGGCCATCGGATTCGCTGGAAATCGGCCACGTCAGGCCCGTTCGCTTCTGCACCTCTTCCTGCAACATCCGGGCGGCGAGGGTCTCCGTCCTGGACTGCGGTTCCTTCGCAATCAGGATTCGCGCCTCCTTCAAGTTGATGTCGCCAGCCCACGCACTTGGGGCGCCGAGTGTCACAACGATGATAACGATGGAAACGAGCTGGGCATATTTGGTGTTCATGTTCAAACATGGTAGCGACCGTGCACGGAATCTCAACTCTTTGTGGCAACCTCGTGACGGATTGAATGCCTTGACGCATCTGGGGAATCTCGTTTAGATAGCAGAGGTTTCAATTACGGAGATGGCACATGAAGACATCGTATCGGCTTATCACAGGCGTATTCCTCTGGACACTTCTTTCTCCGGCGCTTCCTCCGGCGGCGCAGGCGGAACCCACCGTCTACGTCACTTTCTGGTTCGACACGGAGGATTACATTCTGCCGCAGGCGGACGATGCGGCGAAGCGGCTGGCGGAGATGTTCACGAAACGGGGTGTCCAAGGCACGTTCAAGATGGTCGGCGAAAAGGCCCGCGTGCTGGAGGAGCGCGGCCGGGATGATGTGATCCTGGCCCTGTCCAAGAACGATATCGCCTACCATTCCACGTGGCACAGCGCCCACCCCACGCCTTCCGAGTACTGCCGGGATTTGAGTTGGCAGGAAGGTGTGTCGGAATTCATCCGGCGGGAGGGCGTGGGGCTGGAGACGGTGCGGCGGATCTTCGGCGTCAATGGCTCCTGCTACGGCCAGCCGGGGGGATCCTGGACGCCGCAGAGCTATGCCGCCCTGCGCAGCTTCGGGATTCCGCTGTATCTCGATGTCACCTCGCACGTCAATCTCAACGACCGGCCCTTCTGGTATTGCGGCGTGCTCAACATCCTGGAGATGGGCGACTGCGTCATGCGGACCGGCTGGAAAGATGAGGAGGTCAAGCAGGCGTGCGCCAAATTCGACCGCGTCTCCCAGAAGCTGGTCCAGGCAGGCGGCGGCATCGTCAGCATCTACTATCATCCCTGCGAGTTCCTGCACCGGCAGTTCTGGGATGGCGTCAACTTCTCCTATGGCGCCAACCCACCCCGCTCCGAATGGAAGCTGCCGCCCACCAAATCGCCCGAGGAGCAGGAACAGGCCTTCAAAGCCTTTGAGACCTTCCTGGACTATATCGCTCATCATGCCGGCGTGCGCCTGGTGACGGCCCGGCAGATTCCCACTTTGTACCCGGACCGAGTCTATTCCGGTCCTCTGACCCCAAAGGATGTTCAGGCCATTGCCGAGGCCTTCGGCAAGCGGCTCTCCTACGTCGATCTCGGGACGCGGATCGTCTCGGCCGGCGAGGGTCTGCTGGCCTTGGCGCAATTCGTGGCCCAGAGCGAGGGCGAGCACCGGCCCGATAAGATCGAACTGGAATTCGCCTACGGTCCGGCGTCCGCCCCGCAGCGATTTCTGCGGGAAGGCTCCTTCCGCTGGGAGGCGATTCGCCAGGGAGCCCAGGAGCTGATCGACATCACCCATCAGACGAAGCAGATGCCGACCGTGATCTGGGTGGCCGGCCAGCCGCTGCGTCCGGAGGATTTCGCCGTCACGCTGGCCGCGGCCGTCGCCGCAGACCGTTTTGCGGGAGAGGTCCCGCTGCGACAAGGCGAATTGGAGGCCAAGAAGTTCGTCGCCAACGATGCACCCGGTCTGTGGGGCTGGGTCATCTTCCCCAAAGGCTTCAACGCACCGCACATGATGGAATTGGCCAAGCTCCAAGCCTGGACCATCAAGCCCGCCGTGCTGCGTAAGACGAACTGATTATCCGACGGCCTTTTGCAGGCACCGTAACCACCAGGGCCCTACGGGCACGGCTGCTTCTATTGGCACGGGCGCTGGTGAATACTCTCCTCCACCGGGCACGGGTCCCGTCTTCTCAAAATCGCCGTTACCTCCTGCCGGTTTCCTGCCTTAATGTGTTGACAAGGCAAGAAACACCGATTGTCTGTTAAGGAGATCGAGCTGTGAACAAGATGCTTCTGATAATCCTGGCTCTGGCAGCGGCATCTTTGCTGGGTGGTTGCGTGATTGTAGACGAGCATCATCACGCCATGAGACATCGGCCCATCTACTACGGGCCGCCGTGCGGCGTCGTCGAAGTAGTCCCGGTCCCGCCCCCGCCGCCGCATTACCGCCATCACCGGTGGTAGCCGGGACTTTCCTAATGAGTCTCGACCAAGAAGACCGGTAATCCAAGCCCACCTGTTTCTGGGTGCCATGTCTACGCCTGTGTAGACATGTTCAACTTGATGGACAAGACATGCTTACACCAGCGTAAGCATGGCACCCAGTTATTGCTCCTGTTGCTTGTCAAAGCCCATCGGGCATAGGCGTTGGGCGGACGGCCTACTTACCTCTTGCCGATCCCCGGACCGAGGCTACAATCTTCAGGGAATTGACAGCCTGGAAAGAATCCCCGGCTCGCGCAGGAATTATAAGAGGGCTCTACGATGAGAACGTCCGCTGCTGCCACGCTGTGTTTGCTCTCCGCCTTCACTTCGATGACCTTCGCCGCGACCGGGCCGGCATTTCGGCCGGTCGTGGAGGTCGAGGAAGATGTCTATAGCTACGAGCCGGCGGATAATGGCGCTGGACCGCTCTGGTGCCAGGGGTCCACGTGCCTGGTCCGCAGCGGCGAGGAGCTTTTCGCCAGCGGGCTCGAGACGATCCAGGGCGCCAAGCCGCTGAACAACTGCCGCTGGATGCTGTTTCACCGGACCGAGTCCGGCTGGCAAAAGATGCTCTCCGATCCTTCCGGGCGGACGCGGGAGCCTTGCCCTATGACCGCCTTTCCCGATGGGCGGTTCTTCCTTTCCGTCAATCCGACGTTGAACAAGGACCCCAACACCTACTCGGGCCCCGCCCGGCCGGAGATCCTTCAGTTCTTGGCTCGCGATGCCGGCAAGGTGGAGCGAACGCTGCTGCCGGTGTGGTCCGGGGCACCCAAGTTCACGGAACATTCCTACCGGAGCTTCGCCGCCGATGGTCCGAACCGCGAGATGATCCTGCTGCAGAACATCGGCTACACGCATGCGGAATGGTCATTCTTCGACCGCCAGGGCCGCTGGAGCGCCCAAGGTCAGCTCAAATGGCCCTGGGGGGCGGACTACGCCAAGCCCGAGCCGATCCGCACCTGCTATCCGAACGTGGCCCTCAAGGACCGCCAGGTCCACTTCTGCGGCGTCAGCGACATCATCGAGCCGAACCCCGAGTGGCGGGCCTTCAAGAAGCAGCTTACCGGCCAGGACTGGGACTACGACTTCCGGCGGCTCTTCTACACGTGGTCGCCCGATATCACGACCGGCAAGTTCGAGCCCTGGATCGAAATCGCCAGTCGGGAAAAGACCTGCGGCTGGATCAATCCGGGCGACCTCTGGGTCGCGCCGAATGGCGATGTGCACATCCTCTGGACGGAAAGAGCCCTGGATGAGCGTCTGCGACCGAAGTTCTTCCCGAACGAAAAGCAGAGCTACGCGCTGAATTACGCCGTGCTGCGCCAAGGCCGAGTCGCGTCGCGCCGGACTCTGCTTATCGCGGAGGAAGGTAAATCGAACGAGCGTCCCGGCCGGGGCCGCTTCCAGATCACGCCGGACAACCGCCTGTTCGTGTTCTTTTACGTCAGCGGGTCAGACTCGACCGGCAAGCACGTCTCGGAAGACCGCCTGTTGGAGATCCTCCCGGATGGCTCTGTGAGCAATTCCGTCCCCGTCCCGCTTCAAGAGCCGTTCACCGACTTCTTCACGGCCACGGTTCGCGCCGGCTCCCCACCATCAAAGACGCTGGAACTGCTCGGCACCCGCCAGGGCTCCCACGCCACCATCAGCTTCGCCCGCATCCGCATCGAGTAACGGTCTGCCCTGGGCGAGAGAGGTCATTCGTAGGGTGGGCTGTGCCCACCATTTGCCGTCCGATCTATGTCTCGGGCATTGGTGGGCACAGCCCACGCTACGGACTTCACAGCATAATGCGCCTTTTCAACGAGACGGAATTCATCAAACTCAAACTCGCCAATCCCGCCGACAGCCTCTTCATGTCCTCGGGTGATCTTCATCGCATCCCCCTTCGGGCCATTCCGGGTCAAGTCCCGGACGAATCCCTAATCGTCCGGAATCATCACATGGATTGAATCCGGTCGTACGGAGGCATGAAGCGTAAAGCGCGCGCCAGGCCCCAGCGCCCGGATGATCTCTTTCGCCCGCATCATGGTGGCCTGGTAGTCGGGAGGATACTCCGTGAATTCGTGGAACATCCCATACGCGCGCAGGGCGGCATCGAGTTGCTTCTCCCTCATCAGGCTCACTTCAACAGTTCCAGAGAAAGCCTCATCAAGGGGGACAAAGTCCATAAGCGCAAAATCCAACTTGGCGGCAGCCTTCTGCTCGATCTCTGTCCGAAGTAGAAGGGCTCGCCCTTCTTCATTGGTGGGACCAAGCGTCAGGGTGTAAGGATTCTTCCTCGTCGTCTTAAGTTGCACCAGCAGCATCAACCCTGGAACAGGCTCACCTTCATGCAGGACCTGGCACTCTATCACTTCCGGGATAACGGATGCCATACCTGTCTCCTATCGTCAAGCTGGGAGATGTTCAGCATTCGGTCAAACCATCCCCAAGGCCTTCGGCCTTGAGGCGGCCACCCGGAGATGTCAGAATTCCTACGTTGTGACGCGTGTCAATCAAAGATGAGCGTGCCGAATTTGTTGAATTCGTGGAAGCTGGCACCGACGCGGGACCAGTCCCAGCCGGTGTTCTTGCCGTCGTCGTAGTCCATGCGATAGAAATTGGCGCGCCAGCGCGTCCCCGGTTGCGGCGGGACGTTTTGCAGCGGTCGCAGCAGATCGTACGGGACGTACACCTCGGCCCTCCAGCCGGTCACGTGGGCGCCGGACTCCTTGGGACCGCCGATAGCTGTCGTAGCCTTTTGCGTCTTGCGCTTGCCGTCGTAGTGCCAGGGCCGCCAGCCGAGGAACTTGCCCTCGAAGTTGGGAATGAGGATCGGCAACTCGTAGCCCAGCGGCGAGATCTCGTATTCAAAATAGACCGTGTACCGCTCATCAGGCCACAGGAAGAACTCGAACACATCCTCGTTCCATAGATCGAGGAAGTCCTCCTTCATCGTGGCGGTGAGCGTGCGGTCCTCGGCTTCCATAAGGACGTAGAGGCCGGTCTGGGAGTAGAGGGTCTTGACGCGCGTCTGGTACGGGAGACGATCCGCCACGCGCAGCGCCAGCGGCTCCCAGGGGACTGTCTTCCAGGCGGGCGCTGTGCCGCTGCCGTCGACCGTGAAATCCTCCGTCGGCCGCACGTGCAGCACCTTGGCCGCCGGCTGGGCCCGGACCGCCTGTTTCGTGAACGCCAGCCAGCCCCAGCCGACCAGCATCGCCACCACCAGCAAACCCAACGCGCGCCACTTCATGATGACTCTCCTTTCTCCTGGAACTGGACTTCTGCAAAAGGGACATTGGGCCTGCTTTAGGAAGGAAAAATCTTGTTCCTCGATTTTTCCTTCCTAAATCTTCACTACCGGCCAGATAAGGATTTGCGTCGATTCTTCAAGGAAATCGAAGAATAAGATTTCCTTGAAGAATATAGGCCCAATGTCCCTTTTGCAGAAGTCCAACTTGAACCTCAGAGCCTCTGACAGAATGAGCGTCATTCCATCAGAGGCTCTGAAACAAACCGGCCTCCGGACCGCCACACACCACGAGAAACCGCTACTGGCGCAGGAAAAGCCACACCCACCCGTGCAACTCATAGTCGCGCGGGAGTTGCACCTGCAGGGTCTGCATCTTCTTACTGAGCTCGTTGATTTCGCTGACCAGCTTCTCGCGGTCCTCACCGGCGGCGCCGCGATACTTCGCGATCAGCTCGTTCCGCTGTTTCTGCAGCGGCTCCAGTTCCCTGCGGATCTGGTCCTGCTTGGCCTTTTCTTCGGGCGTGGGCTCGGGCCGATCAGGCTTCTGACTGCCGAAGTCGCCTACGAGCAGATCGGGCTTGCCGTCGTTGTTCCAGTCGGCGACGCACAGCTTCGAGCGGCCCGCGCGCCGCGCTTCCTTGGCCACCTGATCCCTGCTGCCGCGCTCGCCCGGCGTCACGAGTTGCAGCGGCGGGGCCAGGCGCGCCGCGGTTTTGGTGCCGATGTTGCGATACAACGACACGCTGCCGTCGTCCGCGCCGACCAGAAGGTCAAGATCGCCGTCCCCGTCCCAATCGGCGACGCAGGGTCCAGCGCGGCTGGCGACGTGGACCTGCCTGCCGTTGGTCATCGTCAGGGCCTGCGGCTCGCCGAACGCATAGGCTTTGGGTGTGCCTTCATTGCGGATCAGGTACACATCGCCGGTAATGTTGCCGACAATCAGGTCGAGGACCCCATCGCCGTCCCAATCCGCCGCACTGACCACGGAGGCCGAGCCGATGGTCTGGCTCGTTCCTTGGGACGCATCTTCCGGCCGCTTGTTGATGATCTCGCCCTTTTTGTCCTTGAGCATCTCGCCGGCCGCGAAGGAACGATCCGCGGCGCCCCGGAAGAGGTAGATCTCGCCCGGATAGGAGCCGGAGAGAACATCGGCATGGCCGTCGCCATCGATGTCCATGACACATGGACCGAATCCGACGCATCAGCCACTGGGCACCGTGCCGTCTTTCCCTCCTGCTTGGAACCGCACCCCGGCCGCCAACTTGGGTTGAGTGTCCGTGCCCTCGTTGCGGTAGATCGTGAGAATCCCGCCGCCGAATTGGCCGACCAGCAGGTCCTTGACTCCATCGCCGTCCCAATCATAGACAAACGGCGCTGCGTGACCCACCTCGGTGTCGATCGGCTTACCCGCCGCCTCGATCCGGACCGGCGGCGCCAAGTTGTCGCCCAGGGCCGGGGCATTCGAGGCGTTCAGGCTCATCAGAGCGATCACTAATGCTGACAACATCGTGACACCTCCGCTTCAAAAGGGTTTCGCTTATATCCTCGCCCGGCCACGCGACCAGGCCTCTCGTTTCGCATCACATCCGCACCATCTTTACCGAGACATGGTGCCCGGCTTGTTTGTAGTGACGCCGTAAGGCGTTATCTTCTTATGCTCTTACGAGCACACTACAAACCAAGGTCTTCGGCCTTGAGGCTGCCACCCGGACTAGGTTCTCTATGACTTCTGCGACTTCAGAAGCTCGTTGCGGTTCTCGTAGATCTTCTGGATCGCGTTGGCGATGTCGTCCATGTCGCTCTTGGGGCCGAGCAGCATGTTCTGTGTGAAGCAGACGGCTTCCTGGCAAAGCTGCTCGTTGCCCGGGTAGTGGAGTTCCTCCCGGTACCGATCCAGCCTGGCCTTCGGGAAGGCCCGCGTGAAGCTCCTGCACGTCAGGGCCGCCTCGATCAGTCCGTCCTTATACTGGGGACCATAGACGCTGCCACAAGGAATGCCTTCGGCGCTCAAGGCGGCAATGAATCGGTTCCGCGACAGACCGCCGAACTGCTCCTGCTTGTACCGCATCGGATACAGGTGATAGACAGCGCGGGTCGCCCCCTCGGATAGCTTGTGCGGCACGATGCCCGGAATATCCTTGATCTTCGAAGTCAGGTAGTTGGCGTTCTCGGTGCGCCGGACCGTCTCCGCGTCGAGCCTCGTCATCTGGTTGAGCAGGATGGCGCCCTGGACCTCCGTCATGCGGCGGTTGTGGCCGATGATGGAATAGCCGCTCTTGCCTCTGATCCGCCCGCAGTTGTGGAACGCCATCACGTGATCCATCAACGCTTCGTCGTTGCCCACCACCGCGCCGCCCTCGCCGGCGGGCAGGTGCTTCGATTCCTGGAAGCTGAAGCAGCCGAGGTCGCCCAGCGTCCCGCACTTCTTGCCGCCCCACTCCGCCAGCCACGCCTGGCAGGCGTGGCTGGCGGA
>JAMCWO010000217.1 GCA_023481165.1 Planctomycetota bacterium
CGGCGCCGGGCGCATCGGGGTAGTGGTAGCACTGCAGGGCCTCGATCAGGCGCGGGCAGTTGGGGGAGATGACCAGCGTGCTCTTGCCGTCGCCGGCGCGGAGGGCCCGGCGGATCAGCTCGATGCCTTCGAGGATCCCGCTGCGCCGGTGCTTCGTGACGATCCCGAAGCTGCGCAACTCGTCGACCAGGCGGGCGCCGTTGGCTTGGCTGCGACCCTGGCCGGCGGGGTCGCAGTACGTGGCCACGACCCGCTCTGGGGGACAGGGTGTGCGGGCCTTGATCTCGGCCGCATTGACCTCGATCGCCGCCTGGCGGCGGACGTACTCGTCAATCACCCGCACGATACCTTCGCCATCCACCTGAATCCACAAGCACACGAACGGATTGACGAAGCCGAAGTCGAGCGTGCGGTACAGGGGCAGATTCGGATCGTAATCGACCGGCCGGACGTGGAGGTCCGGGTCGAAATCGCCGAAGACGGCGTTTTCGAGCGAGGGCCGGAGGCAGAGCATCTCCGACTCCCAGCCGGCCCGGCTGCTGCGACACATCTGGGCGATGCAATCGTCGATCTTCAGATAGCCGCCGGCGCGTTGGGCCCGGCCCTGGCAGTCACCCCAGAGGCGACACTGCGAGCAGGTGCGACCCACGCACGGCTCGATTGTCTCCCAGAGGCACCACCGGAAGACCGGTACCTCCCGTTCGGCCGCCGCCGCGACCTCCTTTTGCATCAGGCCGTAGGGCCGGTGCATCGTGCTGATCAACTCCATCGCCGCGACGATCCCGTCCGTGCTCTGCGTCGTGAACTTGGCCGCCGCGAAGACCTCCGGGCGGAACAGCTCGACCTCATCGCAGCGCAGCTTCTGCACGTGCGTGCCGCGCACGCTGGTCGCCGACTGCCTGAGGATTTCGACCGCCGCGCCGTTGGTGAAGCGGCACCTGCCTTTGCGGAGCGGCTCGGCCAGGTCCTCCTGGTACCCCTGTTGCAGAAAGGCGGCCAGGTACCCATACATGCGCAGGGACTGTTCGCCCGAGCCGCCCAGGATGCGGATCTGGCAGCGGGGCTTGAACACCGCATCGAGCAGCGTCGCGACCGCCGCCGTCTGCGTCTTGCCGCCCCCACGGTTCGCCCAGACGATGGCATCGCCGTTGCGGGTCTTCGTGTTCGATCCGAAATCGTACGAGAAGCTGTGCCACAGGTAGTCCATCGGGCTGCGGTGCTCGGGACAGATCCGCCGATCCGGCACCTCGATGCCGAGAGAGGTCTTGATGTAATCCCGCAGACTCTCTTTCGTTTGCGGCGGTACTCGGCGAGCCACTTCCTCCAAGTCCGCCGCCTTGCTAATGTCAACACTCATGGCGGCATCGCGGCACAGCAGGACTTTCTCTGACATGGCGTTCTTCTCCCTATTGGAATTCGTGATTCGTAATCGTAAGATAGATCGTTGGTACGCTTCTCGCAGCAACGAGTGGAACGAATGACAACGCAATCGAAGATCCTGATCGGCCTAGCGATTACCGCCCTGCTCGTCGGAGTGATCGTTGTGGTCTGGACTGTCACTGCCTGGCGTGTCGTCGCCGGGACAAACATGTCTACGCAAGCGTAGACATGGCACCCCACCCCGGGATATAATCCTCCAGAGAATGAGAAAACGGAAACTTGGGGAGAATGCCGGTGCCAACATACTCTGAAGACATGTCGCTTCTTTCCTTGATGCTGCCGATCTGGGGTCTGATCGCGGTGTTTGTGCTGACGTTCCTCTGCCGACGCCAGCGGTGGGCAATAGCGATTGGTCCGGTCTTGATGTTCGCAGTCCATTTCGCGGCACAGAACGTCACGGCGATAGAAGGCCCGGCCGCGTGCGCCAGCGCCCTGGTGCTGCCCCTGGGCGGCCTGCTCGTCTCATGGGCTACCCTGAAGGTGACGAAGCGCCTGGGTCGGAGCCGGAGAACCTGATCCGGGTCCGCCAGCTATCAGGAGCGGTGCGGGGTACGCACCCTACGGAAGAGGCACACGGCGCTCATCAAATCGTAGGGTGCGTACCCCGCACCGCCTTGCTCTCATCAGGGAGACAGCAAAGGTGAGCTTATGACGACGCAGAAGAAGTTGGCGTTGGTAACCGGGGCTTCGAGCGGGATCGGGGCCGAACTAGCCCGGATCCATGCCGAACATGGCGGCGATCTGGTCGTTGTCGCCCGGCGGCGGGAGAGATTGGACTCGCTCAAAGCGGAACTTGAGGCGGCGCATGGAGTTACGGTGCATGTCCTGCCCAAGGATCTGGCCCGGCCCCAGGCCCCGCAGGAGATTTACGACGAGGTTCGGACGCTGGGTGTCACGATCGATTATCTGGTGAACAACGCCGGGTTTGGATATCGTGGCTTTTTTCACAAACTGGACTGGGCGATCAACGAGGCGATGATCCAGGTCAATATCCTTGCCTTGGCGGCGTTGACCCGGCTGTTCGTGCCGCACATGGTGGCCCGCCACAGCGGCCGGATTCTGAATTTGGGGTCGATGGCGGGCTTCATGCCGGGCCCGCTCCACGCGGTCTACTATGCCAGTAAGGCGTTCGTCATCTCCTTCAGTGAAGCCATTGCTAACGAGCTCCGCCACACCGGCGTGACAGTCACCGTCCTGTGCCCCGGCCCGACCCAGAGCGAATTCACCCAGGTCGCCCAGATGAGCGATGTCAATCTGACGAGAACACTGGCCTCCACCCGCCAAGTCGCCGAGGCCGGCTACGACGCCATGCTGCGGGGCAAACCGGTCCTCGTGCCCGGTCTGGCCAACAAAATCACGGTTCACGGCCTGCTGCGACTGTCCCCCCGCCGGGTCAGCACCCGCATCTCCCGCATTCTGATGGAGAAACGCGAGAGAAAATAGCTGCGCGGCACGTGGCGCGCACGATGTACCACCTTCGTTTGTGTCACGGACAGAGAAATACACATTCTTATGGCTGGATATCAGCCCATCCGGCAGTTCTCGGGATGAGAAAAATTGTCAGCACAAAGCTTGCCGCAGGAGCGTGATTGCGACGCAAAATACGTACTTATATGGACAGGCAAGTCCGGCGACGCTGGTAATATTCGGCAACATGACATCCGACGGATATACGACGGGCTGGTGGAGGCCGCTTGGCATATTCGGAACGAAAAAAAATTTGCATTTTTCTATCTACACTCGGTCGTTGGCAATCGCCAATATAAAGGCGTTCTTGTTTGGTGGCAGGAACAATGACCGGTCGACCCCGCAAACGAATCTATGTGTTCGAGCAGGAGGCAGGGTTCCGCGACTTGCTCGAGAACTCTCTCGCGCCCCAAGAGGCGTCGGTCAGCGGATTCTCCCAACACCTGGAATGCATCGCCGAGATTGCGATCAGACCCTGCGATCTGCTGATCGTTGACTGGGATGGCTGTCCGGCGGAAGGACTGAATGTGATCGAGCAAGCCCGGCGGCTGACGCCCTGGATGTCAAGCCTGGCCATTGTCGAGCATGCGGCCGTCGACAAAGCCATCCGGGCCATGCGGGCGGGCGCCCAGGACTGTTTCGACAAGCCGGTGCCCCAGGATCGGCTGCTGACGGCCGTGCGGACCCAACTGGCGCGGGTCGACTTCTCGGCGCGCCGCCGCCCCCGGGCCTTGACCCAGATGGAGGTCCAGATTCTGCAACTGATCCTGGCCGGCCGGACCAGCTATGAAATCGCCGATGGCCTTCACCGCTCCAAGCGAACCATCGATGTGCACCGCAAGAACATCATGCGCAAGCTCCAAGCCACCGGCTTGGTGGACCTCATCAAGCGGGCCCTCGGCATGGGCTTCGCCAACCCGCAGGTGCCGACGGGCGACAAGCCTGGACCCGAGGAAGATCGGCCCGGCCCGCCGGCCGCAGAACCCGCGTAGGATATCTATGAGACTTCTCTGGACTTGTCAAAGAGCACGGCGCCGGTCGGCCATGTCTACGCAAGCGTAGACATGGTACCCGGCGAAGGACCACCTTGGCCCAGGAACGATCGCGCGAGACGCGTCAGAGCCGCGGTCCGCTGGGCCGCGCGCGTCAGACCCTGCGGCAGCCCGATGGCAGCCTGGGCAAGGGCTTGGGCCATCAATTGCTCTTGCGCCTCCTCCGCGAAGAACACGATCGGTTTCGCAAAAACACGGGTTGTCTGTGAAGGCAACCGCACCGGCCCCTCGGTGTTGATGAGCCGTTCGAGCTGACCGCGTGTCTGGGGCAGCAGTCGGGCGAGTTCGCGGGGCGCCGTGGTGACGCTCAAGCGCCGGAGCAGAGCCACTTTCTTGTCCAGCATGTCCCGCCCGCCGAGGCGGTTGAGCGTGGCCAGCAAGAGATCCGCCTCGATATCGCTGACGTTCCAGACCACGGCGTCGGCAGTCTTACGACCCAGGGCGCGCAGCGCCTCGCAGCGATGGTGGCCATGGAGGATCTGGAAGAAGCCGTGTCGGCCGGGATACGGACGAACCACCAGCGGCTCATAGCGCCCCGTCCGCTCCAGGTGGCGGTTGAGCAACTCCAACTCCGTCTGCCGGTCGAGCCCGTGGAAGGCGCCGTTGGTCGCGAAGGTGCGCAGCTCGAGGCGAGGGTTCGGCATCGCATAGACAATTACCCCGGCGGGCCGGCGTCCCAGCGACCCGAGGACGCGCTTCGGCCGGATCGTGTACACGGCCTTGACGCCGACCGGCCGGCCCTCCCGATAGTGATACGCCGCCAGGAGCCGGTAATCGCTCATATCCCCCGGCACGATCGCCAGCTCCTTGTGGATCGAACACGTGTGCATTCTTGTCTCCCGAAGTCGCTGCCATCCTGAGCGCAGCGAAGGATCTGAGTTGCGCGTGAGAGAAACCCTGCCTTCGTAGGCCAGATTCCTTCGGCGGTGCTCCGGACAGGCTCCTCGACTTCGCCTTCGGATGACAAAGGTCATATCGCTCGCCCTTCCCTTTGCGTCTTGTAGATCACCTGGGCAGGGCCCGAAAAGTCCTTGACGATGAGCACATCCGGCAGACGCGCACGGCTTTGTCGCTCAGCGGCCCCTGCCAGGGGAACTGCCGGGCTACCTCGTATGTCCCCATCCGAAGACTCCCTTCCCTTGCGCCGGCGCGGCTCTTGCCTGCGCCCTTTCATGCGACCGCCAGCGCACGGGCCATCCGGCGGGCCTTGACGATAATGCGCCGGAGACGCCGGTGACCGACGTGGCGGCGCCGCCGCAGGCACGCCAGCGACAGCCCACGCACGAAGTGGTCCCGGATCACGTCCAGCTCTTTCGGGCGGAAATACCGGGGATGCCGCAAGCAGATCGGGTACGTTGGGTCCGAGAGCCGCTGGATGATCCGGTGAATCCGGCGGCACACGGTGGACGGGCTCAGGCCGGTCCAACGGGCAATCTCGTGAAAACTGAGGCCCGCCTCCAGGTACATCTGGAGCAGGGTCCGGTCCTGACGGTCGAGCAGATGCGCCCGCAGGTCCAGCAGGTCCACTTGCCCGCGCCATTGTTCCGCCGTCTCGCGCCCGGTGACCGGACCCTCCCTCTCTGCCCGCCCGGCCTCTTTTTCCTCCGGAACCTCCCACGTGTTCGCCCGTTCCATTCTCCCGGCTCCTGCCGCTCTCTGAGATATTATCAAACAACCATATTCTCTTCCCTTGATTTTATTTGCATGCCATCCACGGTCAAGTGGTTTGTTCGTTTTTTGTCCAACTTTTTTCTGGGCCAGCCGTAACGTCACGTGGTCAAAGGATTTGTAGCGGCTCGTGCGCGCCACCTTTTTTGCGGGGCTCGCTTGCGACGCGTCGTCCGTCCGGAAGGGCGCCGGCCGCACAGGTGTCTCCCTTGCTTCTCGCTGGGCTTCTCAATCATCCATAGATCATCCATCGAAGGGCCGCGCGGCTCTTCTACCCTGGGGCCGCGTTGCACGAATCGTGCCGGAATTCTGCGCGCGCCCGAGGCCCGCGGTTCGCGCAAGTCCCGGCCGGACAAGGAATAAGAAAATATTGGCCACCGGGGTGTTTTGCGTTTTGCGCTGTTGCACAAACGTTGTCGTTTTCCGAGGCGTATCCGGGGCCCTAGTCAGCAAAAACCTGATGACAGACGGGAGGCCCTTCGCGTAGGATGACGGGTGCATTGGACTATTGTTGCCTGCGGAGATATGCGATGCGTACGAAATCGAATGGGATAATGGGTGCGATCTTGCTGGTGTGTCTGGCCGGGACGGGCTGCGAGCCGAAGCAGGAACCGACGCCCCTGAGCGAGGAAATGGAGCGTCAGATGCGGCTGGAAGCCCCGGTGGTCGGCGGGCCCAGCGCGGAATTCTCCGTCCCGAGGGCTCCGGCCGACATCCCGGCGGCCGTCGAGGCGGCGCTGAAAGACTCCGGCGTCAACCTCGTGCAGACCGGTGGCTCCGAGGCGAACCGTTGGTTATTCGGCAAGTCACTGGCCGACCGCCGCGTCCTCGTGCAGATCCTGCCGGTCTACCCCGGACGCTCCACGGTCAAAGTCACGGTCGAAGGGGGCGATGCCCTGGCCCGCGACCTGCTGAAGAACCTGTCCGACGGGATCAGCAAGCGCGTGCGTTAGCCCTCCGAGCCGGCCGCCGGCCGCTGTCCCGAGCTTCGCGGGGGACTGCCCCAAAGGCGGAAGAGCGTGTGTTCCGTCCGAACGGCGGGCGAGCGACGCTATGGCAGGATTGGGAAGAAAATGAGATTTCTTCCTTGAAGGGACTTGACATTTTCTGACCCAAGTGCATTAATCCATGGCACTGAGGCATTGTAGGGTTGGGTCTCAGCGCGGAAGGATCTGCAACAGCTCTTCCGGTGTAGGCAGTGGAGGCTTCTGAGGCGTACCCGAAATAGCGGGTGGAGGCAACAAAATGGCATGGAGGTTGGTGTGTCTTCTCGTGGTGGTGTTGCTGGCGGGACAAGCATTTGCCGATCTTAAGCCGCTGGAACTATTCTCGGAGGGTGCCGAGGGATCGATCAACGGGGCACACTTCCGCCAGATTGGCCCCAAGGGGATGGGGACAGGAGTACTCGATCCGTTTGTCCGCCTGGACAATGCCAGCCAACCCATCGTAGGGGGCTACAACACCGATGGGCGTTTGCTTGGCGGCGGGACCCGGGCCCCGTTCGATGCCAAATCAGATGCCCAGTACACCCGTGCCCTGTTAGCTGCCGACGTTGGGACGGTTGACATGGGCGGCACGACCTACTGGGAATTCCTTTTGGATATCAATCAACAGGGCGGGCCCTCCACGCGCTACCTGACCCTGAACGAACTCCAGATTTACAGGGGCAACGGTCTTCAAAACGTCGTTACCGAGGCTTTGTTGG
The DNA here is from genome assembly GCA_023481165.1 of Planctomycetota bacterium. GTDB lineage: Bacteria > Planctomycetota > Phycisphaerae > Sedimentisphaerales > Anaerobacaceae > PLanc-01. The sequence continues at coordinate 7,333 of JAMCWO010000217.1, forward strand.
GCGATGGACTGCTAGTGGACCTCCAATCGTCCCTGGTCTGGGATCTGGATGCAGGGACCCTGGGGGATAACCAGATCAACTTGGATGCCAAGATCGGGGCACCGGGACAGGGCAAGGCTGATATGGCGGCCTATATACCGGTCGCTGGCACAGGAGATTATCTTCTGCTGTATTCGCAGTTTGGCAACGGCTTCGCCACGAACTACACGAATAACGACGGCTACGAGGAATGGGGCGTGCGCGAGGGCGGTGATCCCGTAGCCCCGGCCCCCGCCGCCGTAGTCCTGGGTATGCTCGGAATTAGTGTCGCCGGTTGGAGACTCCGGCGGTTCGCGTAAGATTGCTGTCACCCATCCAGCCGCACACTCTGCACGCAGATCCGTGTGTAGATCGAGACTATCGTCACGGAGTTCTTTCGCAAGCACCTGGCGAATCGTTGACCCACATCCCTGGTAACGCACGGCGCGCTGCGGACCCTGCGCGGACAAAAAGCTGTCAGAGCGTGATATTTTGCTTGACTTTTGCCGCGCGTCCGACGATGATGGTGTCTTCATACGGGACAAAGGGAGAGGGATTGTAGTACATAGGAGTTCGCAGGGGGTGAATGAATCAGGGGTTCGTTTTGGGGGCCGGATCGCACTGCTAGGCGCATCCCAACTCATCCATCCGGAATGACAAGAACCAGTTTCACGATATAGAGCGCGCACGGGACGCAAAGCGCTGGTATTGTGCGCTAAGGCGCCGGACGCAGAAAAGGAGGTTTCCGGAAAGAAGCTTAGCGGTGGGCAGGTGAAGAGATCGTGGCGTCGCGAGGACCGGACGCCGCAGCGTTGATAGGCAAGGGACTGCCAGCTAAGCCCAAAAAAGCAACTGAGTATAGGAGGAATGAGAAATGATAAGTAGAACTCACATTGCTGCTGCTGCCGCCATGGCCACCGTCATGCTGGCGTTGATGGCAGGAGCCGATCAGAGCCTGACCGGCAACGGATGCCCCAGCGGGGCCCACTACAATCTCAACATCATCGGCGTCGCCAATCCCAAGACTGCCGACATGACCGACACCAGCGGCCACAGCATCTTTGTCCCGCTGGAGGGCAATGCCAAGATCAACCTGGCCCTGGCACCCGAAGGCGAGAGCTTCGCCGTGCTGGATCGCAACGGCACCGACGGCAACGGGGCCAAGTTCCAGCTCCCGGCGGCCGACCCGCTGAACACCGGGACCACGTCGTATTCCGTTTTCGCCCGGCCGCTGGGCAAACCGAACGGCAAGGCGAAGATGACGACCGGCGCGATCGATCCGCTCACCGGCGAAGAGGTGTACTCCGTCTGCGTGCTGAACCTGGAACGGACGAAAGGCCCGCAGAAATTCGAGAACGTCAGCAAGGAATTGCTCTACATCTACGCCTATGTGTACGCGGGTCCGGGTCTTGACGGGATTCCCGGGACGGCAGACGATGTGTACACGTTCCAGCGCGTGCCGCTGTTCGATGCCGCCTTGCAGGACTACTTCTGGAGCTATGACAACGCCGGCCTGAAACTGCTGCAATTGCGCTTCTACGAGGGTGTGGCAACGACCGTACCGGACGTGGTCACGATCAGCCCCACCGCGGGTCTTCAGGGTACTGTCGGCCTGGTGCTCACGATCACGGGCACGGATATCGCTCTCGGCACCGGGGCCACGGTGACCTTTGCCAACGCCGGGATCACCGTGACCAGCATCACCAGGGTAGACTACAACACGTTGAGCGTCACCATCGACATCGCCGCCGATGCCGCGTTGGGCGTCGGGTCCGTAACGGTGACTCGGACCGACGACGGCAAGACGTTCCTCGGAGGCTTCGAGGTCCTGCCGGCGCTGTAAATGCCCCGGCCCACCGCCAGGCGTGCCTCATCCCGGCATGACGTTCGTGCCTGATCAGGATGAGGCAACGCCGGACCGGCGACGGCACTGCTTTCTATGGGGTCGAGGGGCCCTGGAATACTGTCCCGGGGTCTCGACTGCGCGGAAATCAGAGGAGATAAACGCAGCCTTCAGGCTGCCGCAAGGGAACCGGATAACCACCGGTTCCCTTTCTTTTGCGCCGGCATCAGGATCCGTGAAATCTCGCAAGTGTCGTGGATTTCAATGACCGTCCGAGAATTAATTCTCCTGTGACACAGCGCATGGGAACGCGCCGTAAAACTATGAAGTCACGAGGCTTAGAGCACAATGCCCGAGAATGTCGCAGTCCGGACTAAGATTTTCCGGAATGCAGGCGCTTTTTCGCTTGACCGAGACTGTCCCCGCCGTACAATCTATTTCCTTTTCGGGGGCCAGGTGAATGGAGTAGAGTAGACGAAAGCAGGAGGATAGTCAGGCGTAGACAGAGCGGGAGATTTGACCTTGACGCGTGTCGCCTGGTGAAGTGCGTTCCTGCTTAGAGACTCGCAACAAGGGAGAATGTGCGGATGGTTTAATTCGTTCGGCAGGCAAGCCGCCCCGGAAAGAGTTTGCGCGCCGTGAAGGTGGAAGGGGAAAGGAGGTGAGGACAGGAGCAACGGAGGAAGGAGCAGGTGAGCAGATTGCGGCGCCTAGGAAGAGCGCTGCACAGATCCAAACTGAAGGGATTGTGCGAATAGAGGCGGTTTATTCACGATTTGGAAAGGAATGAATGATGAAAAGCAAACTGATTCTCGGTGGGTTGGCGGCGGCGGTGGCTTTGACCGCCATCTCCATGATCGCGACGGCAGGAACCGGCAACGGCCTGCCGACAGGACCTCACTTCAACCTGAACATTATTGGGGCTCCAAAGGACAAGAACCCAGACGCAGGTTGGGATAATCCCGAACGTCATACAATCATGGTCGACCTGGACGGCCATACGAACATCTATATGCAACAGGGCGAGGATTTTGCTGTTGTGGATGCGGATGGCACCGACGGCGATTGTCGCTTCCAGCTCGGGGCGGGCAAGTACGAGGTCTACGCCGTGGCGCTGGGAAAACCCAACAAATCAGTTACTATCACCCCCGAGGCGACTTTCGATGGTCAAACTGGCGAAGAGGTCTTTTACCTTGGGTCGGTGACCTTGAGCCACGATGGCAAGCCGAAGTGGCAAAGAGTGACCGGAATGTTCCTGGTCACCGTGACGGTCACAGACGGCACTGTCACGACTACCTACAACAACGAATGGGTCTTTGATATTCCCGAACTGATCGACTATTGGTGGAATTACGAGAACAGCGGCTGCAAGCTGACCCAAGTCCGCTTTTACAAGGTGGATTCGATCCCGGAGGAAGGGACGGTTAATCCATAGGCAAGACGTGGGAAGTGAAAGCAACGTTCGATCTGGTCGAGGGAACCGCGCAACTGCCGGTTCCCTCTTTTTTGTCGGCACTGGTGCGGTGCGACGCAAGGACTGCGGCGACCGCTCCCTGGTTCATGCTGCCGCGAGTCCGTTTTTCCTGTTGACTCGGGGGGTTAAAGGCGGTATCCTGTTGTATTGAAGGGACCATCCATCCAAGGACGGGACGTATCTGGTTGTGCACCCAGGACAGTTCTCAGGGACCGCCCGAGGAGAACGAGCGATGGGCAGATATTGTCTCTTGTGGTGTCTCGTTCTGGCTGCCGCGCTCGTTGCTCCGCACGCCGCGGCAGCAGCGCCAGGGCGGGGCTTGCCCGGGGAAGATCCGCTGTCTGTGCCGTACTGCCGGGACCAATCCCTACAACCCTTAGAGGACTTGGAGAGACATATGGCAACGGTATCTATTCTGATGGCTATGGCGGCGCTCGGTGTGGCGGTGGCCACCCTCGTCTGGTGTCAGAAACTGGCAGAAAGGGTCACCCGCCTGCCCACGAACATCGCCGATGCGGACGCCCGGGAACGACTGGCGGCTTTGGCGAACGAGTTTCCGTCGCTGCACGCACGGGTCGATCACCTGCGACAGTGCTGGCAAGCGGATACCGGCAAGATCGAGTCCATCGTGCGGCAGTTGGAAGAGCGAACGGTCGGGCTGGAACAAGCATCCGCCACCTTCGCCGCTCTATCCCAGGATCTGGACGGCCTCCGAGCCTTTCGCCGCGAAGTCAAGTCTATTCTTCAGCAATTGGAGAGCAAAGTCGTCGGATTGGAACAGAGTTGCAGCAGCCTCGCGACGATGTCGAAGGACCTGGATAGTCTCAAAGACTCGCACACGGCAGTGGAGTCTGCCCTTCGGCAACTGGAGAATAGAATCGCCACGTTGGAACAGGGTTATGGCAACCTCGGCACACTGTCCAAGGATCTGGATAATCTGAGAGCCTTTCGCAGCTACGTCGAGCGGGTCCACGCCGGCATCCAGAAGGCGTTCAACGGCAGCCTCGCCGCAACGTCGTCGGCCCCGCTCCGAGACGACAAGAAATCCTGACCTGAGCAAAACCTCTGATTATGCAAAGAGCCGGAGCCCCTCCGGCTCGTTTTTTGCGCTTGCATTGAGGCGCTTCCGTGCGATGATGAGAGCAGGATGCCTTCTTGACAGGGATGGTTGGATGGAAGAGTTCTGGGGTTTGTGGGCATTGCTGGCGGTGGCGGCGTTACTCTGCGGGCCGGTGGCGCTCGCGGTGAGCCTGACCGCACTGAAGCGGATTCGAGAGATTCAGGGCCAGCTTGCGGCGGAGCGACGCGCCGGCGACCGGCCTCGTCTGACACCGGTATTTCCCGCTCCGGCATCCACTTCGGCCGAAGGCTTCGGCGGTCATCCCCCTGCGCCCGGCGCCGAGGTACGTCCGACGGCTCCCGGCGTGGCCCGGCCCCGGCGGGAGTCACTGGCCCTGGAGCAGCGGATTGGAACGCGCTGGGCGCTGGTGGCCGGGGTGATCACGATAGTCTTCGCCGTGGGATTCTTCCTGAAGTACGCCTATGAGAGCGGCTGGATCGGACCGCTGGGCCGGGTGCTCATCGCCGCCGCCGGCGGGCTGCTGGCGCTGGCGATCGGCGAGTTGACCCGGCGGCGCGGCTACGATTTTGTGGCCAAGGGCGTTACGGCCCTGGGCTTCGTGATTCTCTATGCGACCGTCTTCGCGGCCCATCGCTGGTATGGCCTGCTGAGCTCGGCCCCGGCGTACGGGCTGGCCACCGCGATCACCACGGCAGCCATGTTCTACGCGGTGGTGGTGGACGAAGTCATCGTAGCCGTGCTGTCCCTGGCGGGCGGCTACATCACCCCGGTTGTGCTGTCCACCGGTGAGAACCTGCCGACCCTGCTGTTCAGCTACGTCCTGATTCTCAGCGCCGGCGCCATCATCTGTGCGTACCGGCGCAAGTGGGGTTCCGTCAGCATCATAGGCTTTTTCGGGACGTATCTGCTGTACATGGGCTGGTGGGAGCGGTTCTACCGGCCGGCCCTGGAACAGGGCGTGACGCCGCAACTCGGTATCGCGGTGTTCTGGCTCACCGTGTTCTTCGTCGTCTATCTGATCGTGCCGCTGCTGCACACGCTGGTCCGGCGCGTCCGCGCGCCGGCGCAGAACATCGTGCTGGCGCTGGTCAACGGCGGCGTCGTACTCTACTTCCTGGCTGCCATGCTGATGGACAAGCACGAGAACTGGCTCGCCTTCGGCAGTCTGCTGATGGGCGTGGCCTATCTGGGTCCGGCGGTCCTGGTCTTGTTCCGCTGCCCGGACGATACCAACCTGCGCATCACGCTCCTGCTCGCCGGCTTGTCGTTCGCCTCGCTCGCCGTGCCGCTGTACTTCGAAGCGAACGCCATAGCCCTTCTCTGGGCTATTGAGGCGGTCGCTTTCGCGGCCGTCGGCCTGCGCTACCGCAATTTCCTGATCCAGGCGGCCGCCGGCCTCTTGGCGGCCCTGACCGTCGGCGACCTCCTCTATCATCTGCCCCTGCACACGCAACCATTCCGGCCCGTGCTCAATGCAGCCTTCGGCACATGGTCGTTCGTGGCGGCGGCCTTCCTCGCGGGCCATGTCCTGTACCGGATCGACAAGCATCTGGACGCGGTGGTCCGGCAAGCGGTGACGCAAATCCTCTATGCGGCCGGACTGCTGCTGCTCCTGGTCGCGATCGGCATGGAACTTTGGGACATCCCTATCAACGAGGGGGAGACCTTCTTCGAGCGGCAGATGATTCCGGTCTTCGCCGCGTTCCTGCTTCTGTTCGTGGCCCGGCCGGTAGCTCCGCGCGGGCCCCTGTGCCCGCTCCTCGGGGTCAGTCTTGCCGCGATCGGTTCCATCTTCCTCCTGGTCGTGTATCCGCGCTTCCACGAACAGCCATTTCCCGTTTTCGCCAATGCGGGCTTTCTCCGGTCCCTGATTCTGGTGGCCGCGCTGTTCGCCGCAGCCTGGCTGGCGCGACGGGATGGCCAGAAACTGCTGGAGGAACTGCCCGTGGCACCGCTTCTGGCGCTGTTCGGCATCCTGATGCTGTGGCTCCTCATGACGCAGGACATCTGGGTCCACTTTCAACTGGGCGGGCGCGCCAACTGGCGGCCGTCGGCACAGATGTACATCTCGGTGTTGTGGGCGCTATACGCGTCGGCCCTGATGGTCATTGGCCTGCGCTGGCGCCGCCGTTCGGTGCGCTACCTCGGGCTGGGCATCTTCGTGCTGCTATTGGCGAAGATCTTCGTCGTGGACACCCGAACCCTGGACGTGACGTACCGGATCGCCGGTTTCCTGGCCACCGGCCTGGCCCTGGTCGGCGTTTCCTATCTGTACCAGTACCTCAAGAAGATGGGCTTCTTCGACCCCGCCCGCCTGAACGGTGAAGCCGCTCAGGACCGCCAGAGGCCGGACGACGCACGAGATGGATGAGTCCGTAGTCCGTAGGGTGCGTATCACGCACCATCGAGGCTTTCGACGGGTCCAAAGGCGGTGCGTGGTACGCACCCTACGAATTCTGGCCTCCCTGGACGCTGCGGCGCAGGACCGGCATAGGGTAAACGATGCGTGAGATCCGGGAGTTGTTCGAGGCGTTAGGACGGTCACCGTTTCGCAGCCGATTTCGGCTGAGGGAGAGGGAAGCGGCGTACCTGCGGGAGAAAGGCATGGAGACCATCCTGGCTCATGCACGCGATTTCATCGAGAAGCGCTTGGCTCCGGCGGAACCGGCCAACGACGGCCGGCAGACCCCCATGCGGAATCACCCGGTTTTCATCGCCCAGCACGCCACGGCGACCTGCTGTCGCGGCTGCCTGGAGAAATGGCACCAGATTCCTAAAGGTCGGCCTTTATCTGACCGAGAAGTGCAATACATCGTGGGCGTCATCGAACACTGGCTGATGCGGCAGCGAGGGGAAACACCAGTATGACGACTGCGTCCGAAAAAAGTTGTACCCACCTCGTTGCGATGTTACACTGAGCGTGTGCCAATGGAGTCGTCAAGGATGCCAATGCCGGAACGGAGTCCGAAGGTCGTCGTCGTCGGTGCGGTCTACATCGACTTAGCCGTCCGGTGTTCTCATGTTCCCGCCCCGGGCCAGCAGATCGGGGGCTCCTCCCTCTCCTGCACCGTGGCCGGTCCCGGCCCGCTCCAGGCCGTGCAAGCAGCCTTGTGCCATTGCGATGTCTCCCTGGTCGGCAAGCTCGGCGGCGATGCCTTCGCCCAGATGGCCCTCAAAAGCCTCGCCGAGTACAAAGTGGACACCGAGTACCTCTTCTTCGCCGAGGCCAAGAATACGGGCGTCATCGTGACCGTGGTCAACGCCGAGGGCGAGAACGCCGTCTGCCGCTATACGGGGGCCAACAGCGCCCTGCAGCCGGCGGACATCCTGTTGGCGGAAGAGCGGATCGCGGAGGCGAAGGTCTGCCTGATCCACGGCTGCCTGCCCCAGGAGGCGATCGTGGCGGCGATTCACACCGCCAACCTGCACCGCACGCCGGTCATCCTGAACCCCGCCCAGCCGCTCGAGCAGAGGGAGCAACCGGGCCCTGCCCTGCCGTCCGAATATTTCTCCGCCGATGTCCTGGTCTGCAATCTGACCAGCGCCGCCCAGATCGCCGACCAGTCCGGCACGGATATCCGCACGGCCAAGATGATCGGCTCCGACCTGGTCGCCCGCGGCGCACACTGCGCCGTGCTCACGATGGGCCCGCGCGGCTGCGTCATCGTCGATCGCACCGGGGCCGACCACTTCCCGGCCTTCGACGTGGATGTCGTGGACCGCACCGGCAGCGGCGAGGCCTTCGCCGGCGCCCTGGCGGCGTACTGTGCCGTCAAGAACGACCTGCGGGAGGCCGTCAAGTTCGCCTCCGCCGCCGGCGCCCTGGTCTGCACCAAGTTCGGCGCGATCGAGGCCCTGCCCACGGGGGCCGAGATCATCCAACTCCTCCAGCGCGAAGACATCGAAGGCTTCGCCTCGCCCCGCGGCAAGTAAGTCCCTCCCCAACCTCCGTCCGTCTATATCCACCTCCAATGGTTGACGCTGCCTCGTCCCCGCGCTCCTAAGGACACAGTCTCGTAGGGTGGGCTGTGCCCACCAATTTCCCCAGGATAGACCGAACGACAAATGGTGGGCACAGCCCACCCTACGGAAGCTGAATGCCATGTCTCCGCTCGCGTAGACATGGCAGCGCGGTAGAAAACGATCACGTTTGTGCAACAGTCCAGAAGATAAAACACCCCCAACGCAAGAAAATTTCTATTCGTTGTCCAACAAAGACTTACTGCATTTCTCGACCCTCGTTCCGCGCGGAATTTCGGCACGATTCGTGCAACACGGCCCCAGGGTAGAGGGACGCAGAAATCGGGCGTCCTGGGAACGAACACGAAAGACGACGCGAAGTCACGGTCGGAAAGGCAGCGGAACATGGGATTCGAGCTGGATGTTTTCAAGGAGCGGACCGGAGACACGGGCCCGCAAGCGCCCAACGCCGCGTTGGGGAACCCCGCCGCGCAGCCGGCGGCCCTCGAGGCCAGTTTCCTCGACTGGCTCGTGGACGTGCACGCGGCGGCGATCCAGGAGCACTTCTCCCGGTTGTGGGACTACTACGCCAATCCGATGGTCCCGCTCGCCGGCGGCGGGGCGGCCGAACGCAAGGTGAGCGAGTCGGGGCGGTGCTATGTCCAGGCGCAGGAATACGGCCTGCCGGCGCGCATCACGGGTCTGCTCCACGGCCCCCAGTTCGGCGTGTTCGGCTCCCGCGCCGTCAAAGACGTCCGGAGAAAGGAAATCGTCATCGAGAACGACATCGCCTGGCGCATCAATGCGGCGGCGGACTTTCTCTTCGGCAAACCCATCCACCTGATCTCCCGGGCCC
>JAMCWO010000106.1 GCA_023481165.1 Planctomycetota bacterium
GGCGACCTGCCGCCAACAAAAGCGCCGCGTCTTCGAGTTCTTCTGCAACGCCCTCAACGCCCACTTCCAGCACGAAGCCGCTCCATCGCTGCTGCCTTGACAAAAACTCGTGAACGGCTACCAGGCGCTTTCGTGAAGCGTAAATACATAATTCACTCACACTACCATGCCCACACTAGTCCGGGTACAATGGATTACGTATTGCGTGAGTGAGAAGGTACCGGACAGAAGATACCGGGGAGTCTGCGATGAGACTTGCGGTCAAACTGGTTCGGATCGTCGTCCTGGGGATTGTTATTGTCCTGGTCGTTGATGGGTATGTCTCACTCAAGCGCGAACGGGACCTGTCCGAAACCGACATGCATCATGCGATCCGCGTGCTGGGCTCGACCATAAGACAACTGGTGGTCGAAAGATGGCATACGGTGGGACGTGCGCGTGCCTGGAAAGTGATTGCGGACGCGAACCAAGCGGACCCCTCCATCGTCATCCGCTGGGTCTGGCTGGATGCCCCGGGGGGAGATCCTTGTGCTCCCCGCGTGCCTTACAATGGGCTCGAACCGGTTATCCAAGGCCAGGATGTCTCCTTCACGGAGCGGGACGAGAATGGACAGGCGTGCTTCTATTCCTACTTTGCGATCGCGGGCGAGGAGCAGCGACCGGGGGCCATCGAGGTCCGCGAACCACTGTCCAAGTTGGATCAGCTTGCCCGCGGTGCCTTCGTCAGGATCGTGGGCCTGACGGGTTTGTTGGTGCTTCTCAGTGGCTGCGCTGCTCTGCTCCTGGGGGTTAGGCTGATTGGACGGCCCCTGGATCAGGTCGTTCAGAAGATGCGGCGTGTCGGTACGGGCGATTTCGCGGGTCCCCTACTCCTTTACGGACATGGTGAGCTCGACGAGTTAGCAGCCGGCCTAAATACGATGTGCGAACAACTCGACGAGGCACGGGCCAAGGTCCGCAGTGAAACGGAAGCGCGAATCGCGGCGTTGGAGCAATTGCGCCATGAAGATCGTCTCAAAACTCTGGGGAGACTGGCCTCCGGCATGGCGCATGAACTGGGCACGCCGCTGAATGTTATCTCCGGTTATGCGGGCATGATCGCCGGAGGGAGCCTGTCATCGCAGGAGACCGCCGAGAGTGCTCAGACGATCAAGGCCCAGAGCGAACGCATCGCCAACACCATCCGCCGCATCCTTGATTTTGCACGGCAGCGACCAGGCCAGAGAACGCCGGTCGATCTGCGACAACTGGTACGCCAGACCTTGGACCTGATGGCCCCGCTCGCCCAGAAACAGAATGTTAAACTGGCTCTGGCAGACGGTGGTGATACGGCCGTCGTGAGGGCAGATGTCGAACAGATTAGGCAAGTCGTGTTGAACCTGACGACGAATGCGGTGCAGGCCATGCCATGGGGCGGCAACGTGGAGGTGGCAATAGGCCCCGCCGCCTTCCATCCCCCGGCGGGCCAGACTGACCCCGGCAGGCGACACGTGTGTATCTCGGTTCGAGACGAGGGAGAAGGCATCTCCGCAGAGAACCTGAATCATATTTTTGAACCGTTCTTCACCACGAAGGGTCCCGGCCAAGGCACAGGCCTGGGCTTGGCGATTGCCGAGGGGATCATTCGCGAACACGGCGGTTGGATTTCCGTCGAGAGTACCCTGGGGAAAGGAAGCTGGTTCTGTGTCTATTTGCCAAGAGAAGAGGAGACATGCCGGCACGAGTCTTGATGGTAGATGATGATCAGACCATGTGTGAGATGACCGCGGCCTTTCTGCGCACGCGCGGCTTCGAGTCGTCCTGGTACACATCCGCCGAAGCGGCCTTTGCGGTGCTGCCCACAGGGGAATTCGACGTTGTTCTGACTGATCTGAACATGCCGGGCATGAATGGCGTGGATCTCTGTGAGCGAATCGTCGCCAATCGTCCGGACCTGCCCGTGGTGGTCATCACCGCCTTCGGCAGCCTGGAGACCGCGGTGGCGGCACTCCGGGCCGGTGCCTATGATTTTGTCACTAAGCCGATCGAAATGAATATGCTTGGGTTTGTTCTCAACCGGGCCGCGAAGCACCACTCGTTGCAGCAGGAAGTGAAAAAACTGAGCGAGATCGCGGAGAAATCGGCACGCTGCCAAGGGCTGATCGGCGAGAGTGTGCCCATGCAGCAGCTCTTGGACCGGATCCGACGGATCGCGGACTCGGAGGTCTCCGTGCTGATCTGCGGAGAGAGCGGCACGGGAAAGGAGTTGGTGGCCAAAGCCTTGCACACCCAGAGCCATCGGCACGGATGCCCTTTCGTCGCCGTGAGCTGTGCGGCGATTCCGGAGCCCCTCTTGGAGAGCGAGCTCTTCGGTCACAAACGGGGAGCGTTCACCGATGCGAAAGTGGAACGCAAGGGATTGTTCCTGCAGGCAAACGGCGGCACGCTGTTTCTCGACGAGATCGGTGCCTTTCCCCTGAGCCTGCAACCCAAACTGCTGCGCGCGCTGGAGGAACGCCGTCTGCGCCCGGTCGGCGCCGATCAGGAGGTGCCCTTCGACGTCCGGGTCATCGCGGCCACGCATCGCGACCTGGAAGCGGCCGTCGAAGAAGAACGGTTCCGCGAGGACCTGTTGTTTCGCATCAATGTGGTGCAGATCGAATTGCCGCCGCTTCGTTCGCGCGGAACGGACGTCCTGCTCCTCGGGCAGCACTTCCTCACCCAGTCGGCCGCCCGATCCAGTAAGCACGTAATAGGAATGTCGCACGCAGTAGCCGAGAAGCTGCTCAGCTATGCCTGGCCGGGGAACGTGCGCGAATTACGCAACGCCATCGAGCATGCGGTAATTCTGACACGCCACGAAGAGATCATGGTCGAGGATCTGCCGGAGAAGATCCGGGCCTACCACAGTTCGAACGTATTCGTCGGAGGCAACGATCCGGCGGAACTCCTCTCTATGGAAGAGGTGGAACGGCGTTACATCCTCCACGTCCTACAGGCAGTGGGAGGAAACAAAACTCTGGCCGCCCGTGTGCTGGGTTTTGACCGCACGACCCTGCATCGCAAGCTTTGTCTCTATGGGGCGGTTGACCGCGACGAGACGTCCTAACCCCTGGGAAGGTGATGGGTCGCAGGAAGAGTGGAACGCACAGAGCCAGCAAGCTCCTGGGCTTGACAACCGC
>JAMCWO010000025.1 GCA_023481165.1 Planctomycetota bacterium
TCCCGTCCAGCCCGAGGAGCATCTCTCCGCCGATCAGGTGGTCGTCAACGAGTCTTTCTTCGCGACGCTGGGCATTCCGCTGCTCCAGGGCCGCAGCTTCATGCCTTCCGACACGACGGACTCTCCCCCTGTGGCGGTAGTGAACGAATGCTTCGTCCGGGCCTACTTCCCGAAGGAATACCCCATCGGTCGGATCTTCAAACACGGCTCCCGGGACGTGGAGATTGTCGGTGTTTGCGGCAACGCCAGGTACAGCGACCTCCGTGCGGAGGTCCCCCCGATCATGTATCTGCCGCACGCGCAACGGTGGGAAGGGAGGATGTGCTTCGAGGTGCGGTCGGTGCTGCCGCCGGTGTCGATCGTTCCGGCGGTCCGCAAGGCGGTGGCGGCCCTTGATCGCAATATCCCGCTGACCGACGTGCAAACGCAGACCGAGCAGATCGGCCGGCAGTTGACGCTGGAGCGTCTGTTCGCGGCCTTGTGCAGTTTCGTAGCCTTGCTGGCGCTACTGCTCTCCTGCATCGGCCTCTACGGCCTGATGGCCTACCACGTGGCCCGGCGCCGCAGCGAGATCGGCATCCGCATGGCCCTCGGCGCGCGACCTCGCGATGTGGCTTGGCCCGTGCTACGCGGGGCGCTGCTCCTGGTCGGGATCGGCGCCGCTCTGGGTGGTGCCGGCGCTTTGGCCCTCGTGCAATTGATTAAGAGCCAGCTCTACGGTGTCGCACCGCACGACCCGATCACGCTGGTGGGTTCGGTGCTGCTGTTGCTCATGGTAGCTGCCTTGGCCGCTTGGCTCCCGGCGCGCCGGGCGGCGAAGATCGACCCGATGGCGGCCTTGAGACACGAGTAGGAGAGGCCAATGGGAACACTGTGGCAAGATGTCCGTTACGGCCTTCGGAGGTTGGCCAAGAACCCCGGCTTCACCGTTGTGGCCGTGCTGACATTGGCGCTGGGCATTGGGGCGGCGACGGGAATTTACAATCTGGCCCAGGCGCTGTTGGTTCGGTCGGTTCCCGGCGTGCGCGCGCCGGAGCGCCTGGTGCAGCTCGGACGCACCCGTAAGGGCGAGGGCTTCGGCACCATTTCCTACGCCGATTTCGCGGAGTTTCGTGCTCAGGCCAAGGCACTGGAGTTGGCGGCCGTGTATGACACACCCTTCCACCTGGGCACGCGCGCCGCAGTGGAACGTTTACGCGGAGCGGTAGTGTCCGCGAATTACTTCGACCTGTTGGGCGTGGGTGTCGCGGCCGGACGTACTTTTGTGCCGGAGGATGATTTGCCGGGCAGGAGCCCTGTGGTGGTGATCAGTTTTGGCTTGTGGCAGCGCTGCTTCGGCGGTGATGCGGGCGTCGTGGGACGCACCGTGATGCTCAATGGTTACCCCTTCACAATCGTTGGCATCACGTCGGCCCTGTTCCGAGGAACGGAGCGGCTGCGGGAATTGGAGGTCTGGGTTCCGATATCGACGCTGGCGCAAGCGGCGCCGACTATCGGCGCGCGGACGGGCATTTTTTCGGATCATGGTGCCGTCTGGCACGATGCCATCGGCCGTCTGAAGCCCGGCGTCTCGCTGAGCCAAGCCCGGACGGAATTGGAAACTATTGCCCGCCGGCTCGAACAGGCCTTTCCCAATTCGAACGATGAGCGCGGAGTCGCCGTGGAGGCGGGAATGAGCGTGCACCAGCGGGACCGCGGCCAGACTCGGCAAGTCATCACGCTCCTGCTGGCCGTGGCCGGCCTGGTGCTGGTCGGCGCCTGCGCCAACGTGGCGAACATGCAACTGGCTCTGGGCACCGTGCGCCGTCAGACGGCTGGTGCGTCAACTCCTGACGGAAAGCCTGCTCTTGGCGCTGATGGCCGGGGGGCTCGGCCTGTTACTGGTCGCGTGGCTCTCTCGCTTGATCGTCCGGCTGGCACCGGCGGCCACGGGTCTGCCGAGTCTCCAACTGGGTCTTGATGGACGTGTCTTCGCGTTTGTTGCCGGGCTAGCGCTGTTCACTGCGGTGGCTTGCGGTCTGGCCCCAGCTTGGCGACAGGTGCGTGGCGATCTCGTGGGCACTCTCAGAGACGCATCGGCTCAATCCGGCTCTTCGGGATCGGCATGGCGCAATGGACTGGTGGTGGCGCAAGTCGCTTTCTCCTTGCTGCTGCTGGTGGGCGCGGGCCTGTTCTTGCGGACTCTGCAATCCGCCTTGGACCTGCGCTCCGTCTTCGCGGTCCGCTCGGTGCTGGTGGCAACCGTGGATCTCGGGCTTCAAAACTACGACTCCCAGCGTGGGCTTCAGTTCTTTGGGGCGTTGCGCGAGCGCGTGCTACGGTTGCCGGGCGTCCAAGCAGCCGGCTTCGCGGCGGCCCGGCCGTTCCATGATAGGAGCGAGGAGACGCCCGCACGAGCCCAAAGCGCTGGGCCAGGCGACGAGGTGGCGGTGTGTTGTACGACGGTCACGCCGGGCTTTCTTCAGACGCTCGCGATTCCCTTGCTCCGCGGGCGCGACTTTGAGGCCACCGATACCTCCGGCACAACCCCCGTGGCGATTGTGGACGAATCCACGGCCGAGCGTCTCTGGCCCGGTCGCAGTGCCTTGGGCGAGCGGGTCGTGCTGGGGGGCCGGTTGGGAGGACAGGCCTTCGAGGTCATCGGTCTGGCGCGTGACACGCAGTTCGGCTCGGCATCACAGCCGGTCGAGCGGATGATCTACCTGGCGCATGCCCAGCACTACCAGCCGCAGATGGTGTTGCATGCGCGCACGGCGGGCGATCCCGCCTCCTTGATTGCCGGCGTACGCGCTGCGCTTGCCTCCCTGGAGCCGGACCTCCCGCTGTTCGCGGTTCGAACGCTCGCCGACGAGCTCGGTCAGTCGCTCGGGGCCCAGCGCCTCACGGCCTCGCTGGTAAGCGCGGCCGCGGCGCTCACTCTAACGCTGGCTTCCATCGGGCTCTACGGCGTGGTGGCGTGGTCCATCGCCCGTCGGACGCGCGAGATCGGGGTGCGAATGGCCTTGGGTGCCCGGCCGAGAGACGTCGGGCGCATGGTCCTGAATCAGGCCGGGCGGCTTGTCCTGTGTGGACTCGTGATTGGCCTGGCATTGAGTTTCGGGCTGACGCGGCTGGTGCGAAGTCAGCTTGTTGGTATCTCGCCGACCGACCCGGCTGCCTTTGCGGTGGGATCTTCGATCGTGATAGTCGTGGCCCTGCTGGCTTGTTGGCTCCCCGCCCGCCGGGCGGCGCGGATCGATCCCATGGAGGCGTTGCGATGTGAGTAGGAGAAGACTATGGCAACTTTGTGGCAGGACATCAGATATGGTTTGCGAATGCTGGGGCGGAATCCCGGCTTCACGGCGGTGGCCGTGGTCACTCTGGCGCTGGGCATCGGCGCCAACACGGCGATCTTCACCCTGATCGACGCGTTGCTGCTGAAGCCTCTGCCAGGGGTGCAGGACCCGCAGCAGCTCGTGCTGGTGACGGACAACGGATGGGCGTCTCTTCCCTATCCGCTTTACGAGCACCTCCACAACAGCAGCCAGTCGCTCTTGGGCCTGTTCGCTAGTTCCGGGGTCAGCAAACGCAAGATGAAAGTCACGGGTTCCGAGGAAGTCAAAGCGGAGTCCGTGTGGAACCAACCGGTGTCGGGGAACTTCTTTTCCGTCCTGGGCGCGCCCGCGGTGCTGGGGCGGATGTTGACCGCGAACGACGATCGCCCGGGCGCGCCCCAGCCGGTCGCGGTGATCAGCTATGACTTCTGGCGCCGCCGCTTTGGGCAGGACCCGGCGGTGATCGGGAAGATAATCACGCTGGAGGACGTTCCCTTGACCATTGTCGGCGTGGCTCCGCGCGGCTTCCTCGGGTTTGTCGTGGGCAGCCGGCCGGACCTTTGGTGGCCCATCCAGATGGTCCCGCAGGTGCAGGGATGGGAGGATGCCCTGGCCTCCGAGGGCTCGCAATGGCTGCAAATCGTGGGCCGCCTGAAACCGGGTGTGGCCCAAACGCAGGCCCGGGATGAGTTGGACGTGATTTTCAAACGGATGCGCCTGGAACAAGCAGACAGACAGCGGTTGTCGGACAAGAAGCGCCAGGATTTCCTGAGTCACCGGATCGAGTTGCAGTCGGCGGGGACAGGATTCACCTGGCTGCGTCGCGACTTTCTGCGGCTGCTATCCATTTTGATGGGAATCGTTGGCCTGGTGTTGCTCGTGGCCTGCACGAATCTGGCGGGGCTTCTATTGGCGCGGGGCACAGCGCGTCAGCGCGAGTTCGGCGTCCGGGCGGCCCTGGGCGCGGGCCGCTGGGCCCTGGTCCGGCAGTTTGTGGCGGAAAGCCTCCTGCTGGCGGCGGTGGGCGGGGTGCTGGGTCTGCTGCTGGCGCAATGGGGCGTGCGCCTGCTGGCCAACTATATTCCCGAGTATGGCGCGAGTGTTCTGCTCCAGCTCACGCCGGACGTGAGAATCCTGGCGTTTACTTTCCTGGTCTCTGTTGGTACCGGACTTCTCTTTGGACTGCTGCCGGCCGTGCGGACGACGCGGGCCGACCTCGCCACGACGCTAAAGAACGAAGCCGGCGCGCTGCTGGGGCGCGCCTCGGGGCAGCTCTGGAATAAGCTGCTCGTGGTTTCGCAGATTGCTCTCACCTGCCTGCTGCTGATCGGTGCCGGGCTGTTCGTGCGGACCCTGCAGACGCTCAAAGCTGTCGACGCGGGCCTCGCGCGCGAGAACCTGGTGCTCTTTAGGCTCGACCTCGGGCGCGAGTACAACGCCTCCCGGCGGGCGCAACTGCACCAGGAGCTCCTGCGACAGTTGGAGTCCCTGCCCGGCGTGCGGTCCGCCACGTTGGCGAGCGTTCTCTCCATGGGTAGCCGTGGGGGCTACTTCATGCCAAATCTGATGACCGATGCCGTCGCCGCCAAAACCACGCGGGGCCTGCACTGTTCGGGGGTCGGAGTCGCCCCGAATTACCTGCAGACTATGGGGATCCTGCTGTTGGCGGGGCGAGACTTCGGTCCGGAAGATCTCCCTACCAGCGGCGCAGAGGGGAGACGGGCTCTGCGCAAGGTGATCCTGAGCCAGTCGGTCGCCCGGAGTCTCTTCGGTCAGGACAATCCGGTCGGCCGGCAGTTGTGGGAGTCCGGACGTTCCGAATCGACGATGGAAGTCATCGGTGTGGCCCGGGACGTCCAGCACCAGAAACTACGGGATAAGCCGTCCACCACCTTGTTCTACTACGTGGATATGGAGGACTCGGACGGCACTTTTTATGTCCGCAGCCGGGGCAGCGCACTGTCCATGGCGGGCGGGATCCGCCGGACTGTCCGCGAGATCGCGCCCGATGTGGAGGTGACCGGCCTGCGCACGATGGAAGACGTGGTCGATGACCAACTCCGCCAGGAGCGGATGCTCTCGCAGCTTGCCAGCTTCTTCAGCCTGTCCGCGCTGGCGCTGGCCTGCCTGGGCCTGTACGGCATTCTGTCCTATGCCGTGTCCCGGCGGACCCGCGAGATCGGAATCCGGATGGCCCTGGGCGCTCGGAGGGAGACCGTGATCCTTGGCATTATGCGGCAAGGGATGATGCTGGCGCTGATTGGTTGTGGTCTGGGCATCATCCTGGCCATCGGTCTGACTCGGATCGTATCGAACCTGCTCTACGGCGTGACACCGACGGACCCCCTCACGTTTGCCTTCGTGTCGTTCGTTCTGATCGCTGTGGCGGCTCTGGCCAGCTATCTCCCTGCCCGCCGGGCCGCGCGAATCGATCCGATGGTGGCGCTGAGATATGAATAGGATTGGAGTGATGGAATGGTGGAACGATGGAATGGTGGCACCGACGGTCCACCCACCATTCCGGCGTGCGGTGGGAGCAATGCGATGATGACATTGTGGCAGGATGTGCGATACGCACTGCGGATGCTGGCGAGAAGCCGCGGCTATGCGGCCGTCATGGTATTGACGTTGGCCCTGGGCATCGGGGCGACGACGGCCATTTTCTCGATGGTCAACGGCATACTGCTGCGGCCGCTGGCCTATCCGCAGTCGCAGCAGCTCGTCTTTATCGGCGAGTTCATCTCGGCGTTTGCGGACAAGTATCCCGTACTGCCGGCTAACGCGCGGCACTTCCTGGAATGGCGCCAGCGGTGCTCGTCGTTCGAGAGTCTTTCTCTCGTCGGCAGGAACGATGGGACCATGACCGGCAGAGGAGACCCGGAGCGTCTGGAGACACTGGAAGTCTCCGCGAACCTGTTCGGGACTCTGCGCGTGCCGCCGGCCCTGGGCCGGGTCTTCACGGCCGAAGATAAGACAGGAGCCAATCCGGTTGCAGTCATCAGCGATGGACTGTGGCGGCAGAAGTTCGGCGCGAACCCCGCCATTCTGGGCGAAACCATCACCCTGGACGACGTGGCGTACACGATTGTCGGCGTACTGCCGGAGACCTTCCGGTTCCCGAATGTCAATCCGTGGGCGGCGGCTGTTTTGGAAACCAGCGCCCAGCCCGCGCTCTTCGTGCCCAAGGTGTTCACGGAGCGCGAGCGGAACCGGCTCATGGCGGACTTCCGCTACACGGTGATCGGTCGTCTGAAGGAGGGCGTTACGCCGGAGCGTGCGGCGGCGGAACTGAACGTGATCGGGGGCCAGATCGTGGATTTGACGGGGCGGAAGGACTTGGAACTGCGCGCCATCGTCAAGCCGCTGAAAGAGACGTTGGTGCGGGACTCGCAGCGCGGCCTGCTGGTGATTCTGGGAGCCATCGGGACCCTTCTGCTGATCGCGTGTCTGAACCTGGGGATTCTCAGCCTGGCGCGAGCCCAGCGCCGGGACGCGGAGTCGGCGATCCGAGCGGCGCTGGGCGCCACGCGGGCGCAACTGGTGCGGCAGGCACTGGCGGAGGCCGTGCTCCTGGCCCTCCTCGGGTCCGCCGCAGGCGTGGTTGTCGCGGCCCGAGGACTGGAGGTACTGGTCCGGATCGCGCCGGCGGATCTGCCGCGGCTGAGTGAAATCTCTATCGACACCGGCGTGCTGGTCTTTGCCCTCGGTCTGACAGGAATCACAGCCTTGCTGTTCGGCGCGCTGCCTGCCGGACGGGTGGCGGGAGCCCGCGCCGAGCAGGTGTTGCAGGCGGGACGACGCACCGCCACGACCGGGGTGAGCGGGCTTCGTCTTCGCTACGGCCTCATCGTCGCCGAGGTAGGTCTTGGTGTGGTTCTCCTGACGTCAGCCGGACTCCTGCTGGACAGTTTTGCCCGGGTGATGCACGCCGATCTGGGCTTCCAGGCTCCCACCGTGCTGGCCGCCGACGTCATTGTGCCCCCGGCCAAGGCAAATCACGCCGTGGCGTTCCACGACCGGCTGCTCGAACGTCTGGCCTCCACCGTTGGCGTGGATTCCGTGGCCCTTGTTACGGCGCTGCCCCTGGAAGGGGAGCCATGGTCGGACGTGGTGGCCGTGCCAGGCGTTCCCAAGCCGGAGCAGGGGTGGCCTCTGGCCAACCTGCGTATTGTCAGCCCCGGCTACTTTCAGACGATGGGTATTCCCCTGCGGGAGGGGCGCACGTTCGAACCTGCGGATCGTTCGAGCGGCGAGCAGGGGCGGCCGCGGCGAGTGGTCGTGATCTCAGAGCGGCTGGCGCGGTCCTTTTGGCCCCACGAGAGTACGGTTGTAGGACGGAAAGTCCTGATCGATGACGGGGAGTTCGAGATCATTGGTGTCGCGAAAGACGTCCGTGCCCACGTCGACCGCGCCGCGGTACCGATGCTCTACCGGGTTTACTGGGAGCTGGACCTGCCCAGTGCGACGATTGTGGTGCGCACGCGGGGCGCTCCGCTTTCTCTCGGCGGAGCGGTGCGGGCGGCCGTTCACGAGGTGGATGCGGGTATTCCGGTGGCGAAGCTGCGGACCATGCGCGAGCTGCTGGAGACATCGGTGTCGCAGCGGCGTTTTCAGATGCTGCTGACCTCGACGTTTGCTCTGTGCGCGTTGCTGCTGGCGAGCCTCGGCGTCTATGGAGTGGTCTCCTATTCGGTGATGCAGCGGACGCGGGAGATGGGCATCCGGGCAGCGCTGGGGGCCCACGCGCCGGAGTTGTGCGCGCTGGTCCTGCGCCAGGGCATGACCCCTGTCGTGTTCGGTCTGATCCTGGGCGTGGGCGGCACTGTGGCCTGCGGTCGACTCCTCCAGAGTCTGTTGTACGAAGTAGAGCCTCATGACCCGTGGATCATCGCCGGTGTCGTCACAGGCGTACTGCTGACAGCGCTGCTGGCCTGCTACCTTCCAGCCCGCCGGGCGGCGCGGATTGATCCAATGGCAGCGTTGAGATATGAGTAGGAATGGAATGATGGAATACTGGAATAATGGAGTATTGAGATCGCGTAGGGTGGGCTGTGCCCACCAGTTTCGTCACATGCGAACAAGGGATGGTGGGCACAGCCCACCCTACAACTACAACCGGGAACTGCGACTATGATTCAACTGAAGAACATCGAAAAGTGCTACCAAACACGGGCGGGCAAGAATTATGTCCTGCGGCAGATCAATCTGGAGATCGAGGAGGGCGACTTCGTCACGTTCATGGGGCCCTCGGCGGCGGGCAAGACCACGCTGCTGAACATCCTCGGCATGCTGGACGGCGACTGGGAAGGCGAGTACTACCTCTACGACCACGCGGTCCACGATCTCAAGCCGAAGGAGCGCCTGGCCCTGAACAAGCAGTACATCGGCTTCGTGTTCCAGAACTTCAACTTGCTGGACACTCTGACGGTCTACGAGAACCTGGATGTGCCGCTATCCTATCGGAACATCAAGGGCTCCGAGCGGGCCTCGATCGTCTGCGACACGCTCGACCGTTTCGGCATCGTGGGCAAGAAGGACCTGTTCCCCAGCCAGCTCTCCGGCGGGCAACAGCAGTTGGTCGGCGTCGCCCGGGCCGTGATCGCCAACCCGAAGCTCCTCTTGGCGGATGAACCCACCGGCAACCTGCACTCCAGCCAGGGCGAGGCGATCATGGACCTGTTCAAGAAGCTCAACCGCGAGGGCACGACGATCATCCAGGTCACCCACAACGACAAGTACGCCGCCTACAGCAAACGGATCATCCGCCTCAAAGACGGCTGGATGGAGAAGGAATGAGTTATCAGTGGTCAGTTGTCGGTTGTCAGTTGGAACCGATGACTGTCAACTGCGAACCGGGAACTGGACTATGAAAACGATCTGGCAAGATGTACGTTACGGACTTCGAATGCTGGGGCGAAGTCCCGGCTTTACCGCCGTGGTGCTTCTGGTGGTGGGTTTGGGCATCGGGGCCAATACGGCTCTGTTCGGTACGTTGGACCAGGTGTACTTGCGTCCGTTGCCGGTGAGGAAGCCGCACGAATTGGTGTCCGTGCAGTATCGTTATCGACATAGAGCCTGGGTGGATGCGGTGGGAAGCGGATTCAGTTACCCAACGTACGAGGCATACCGCGATCGCTCCCAGGTGTTTGCCGATCTGATAGCGTTCACGGCCCTGGTCTTTGATGGCAGCCGCGGGTATGTCCCGCGGGACGCGCAGGTGGCAGTCTACCCCCTTGGGCTGTTCCTGGGTATGGCGGTTCTGGTGTTTGTGATTGCCTGCGCCAATATTGCAAACTTGCAGTTGGCCCGCGCCGCCACACGGCATAAGGAGATCGCCGTTCGCCAAGCGTTGGGGGCGGGATGGGGTGGTCAAGCTGGATGAGCCCATCACGACGTATGCGTGACGGAATCGAAGTTCTTTCAGATGGTGAACGGGCTGCGCTCGGTCAATGAGAAGCTTCAGGAGGTCAAGCCCCGCGTCTTTATGACCCAAGGCGGCGGAACGCTGGATTTCACCCGCAAGGTCCCCACCTGGTGCAACTATCAACTCGAAAAGCGATGATCACCTGAAAGCGCATTCCCCCGCGTCCGAATTTGGGCGCGCCGGCCCCAAAACCGGACACGCGCTGCCCTGACATTTGCACATGGGCCTCCTCCGCCGCGTTTTTCGAGCATTCGAGAACAGTGGAAAGAGTCCCTCGAACGCAACGCTTGGTATTTGGCAACCCAAAATGACTCATCTGGCATGTTCTTTGCTCCTGCATTGTGCAGATCGGCGCCACATACGCAAAGGTGATTCCATGCATAGTGACAATACAGGACGGAGGACGGAAGACAGCCGACAGAGGACGGAAGGTAGCGGAAGGACGGCCATCTGCCGTTCTCTGCGGTCCATTTTCCGAAATCCGTCTTCCGTTCTCTGTCTTCTGTCTCTCGGCGGTCTGGCTCTCGGGATGGCCGGCTGCGGGATTCCGGAGTTTCGGCCCAAACCGGAGTTGGCGGCCTTGGCGGCCAAGACACGCGAGATCGAGACGGTCCAATTGGCCCAGCAGTCCAAGTCGCCGCCGGTCTCCATTGAGGAGGCGACCAGGGAATTGACGAAAGAGGTCACGGAACCGAACCGGCCCCGCCCCATGGTGAAGCTCAGCCTGCCGGAAGTCCGGGCGGCGGCCTTGGAGAACAATCTGGGCCTGAAAGTGGAACTGGTCGAACCCGCGATTGCCCAGCAGGACGTGGATGCGGCGCGGGCCCAATTCGAGTCGGTCTTCCGCGCTTCCGCGAGTTACAGCCGCACGGAGTTGGAGGGAAACGGCGCCGTCTCAAGCCGAGCGTTCGCGCCAAGTCTGGAGGTGCCGTTACAGACGGGCGGTGCAATCACCACCAGTCTGCCGGTCGCGGATACCGATGGTGTGGCGGAAGCCGCCGCCAGTGTCTCGGTGATCCAGTCGCTGCTGCGGGGCGCGGGCACGCAGTACAACACCTATGCCCTTCAGATCGCCGGCTACAACAAGGGGAGCGTCGATGCGGGGACAAAGCTTCGGGTGATCGGTATTTTGGCTCAAGCCGATTCCGCCTATTGGAACCTCTACGCGGCCCGTGTCCAACTGGCGGTCAATCGGGAACAATACAAGCTGACCGAGAACCAGGTGAGAACCACGCGCATCAAGGTGGCGGCCGGTTCCGCGGCCAAGATCGAAATCGTGCGCGCGGAGGCGGGTCTGTCCGGCGCGCTGGATGGGGTAATCATTGCCGAAACGTCGGTCCGAGACTTGGAGCGGAACCTCAAGCAGATCATGAACCGGCCGGATCTGCCCTTGAATTCGCCGGTGGACATCAACACGGTCACCGACCCTAATCCGAAGGGGCTGGATCTGGATCCCGAGGCCCTGGTCAAGGTGGCGCTGGAGAACCGCATGGAGATGGCTGATTTGGAGTTCCAGTTGGCTATCCGGGACCTCCGTATCGCCCAGGCGAAAAACGGTCTGCTGCCACAACTGGACCTGAACTACCGCTACACCGCCGGTGGACAAGCGGGGGATGTCGGCGGTGCTTTTGATGACCTTTTCCGTGAACCCACGCAGGATCATCGGGTCGGCCTCTCCGCGACGATCCCGCTGGGCAATCGGGCGGCCGAAGCCCAGTACCGGCGGGCCCGGCTGGAGAAAGTCCAAGCCGAGTTGAGCCGCCAGGACCTCGAGCGACAGATCCGGCAGGAGGTCTACGATGAGGTGTACGGGCTGCAACAGAGCTGGCGGCGGCTTCTGGCGGCCGAGCAGGGTATCGCCCGGGCCTACCGCGACTACCGGGCGGAACAATCCGAGTTCCAATTGGGCCGACGCACCAGCACGGAGGTCTTGTTCGCCGCCTCTCAGTTGGCGAGCGCCCAGTCACGCCGGATCAATGCCTTCGTGGGCTACGAGATCACGCAGGTCCGGCTGGCCCGCGCTACCGGCACGTTGCTGGGCCGGGCGAATGTCCGGCTGGAACCTGCGGTCCTGGAAGGCAAGTAGTCTGTAGTCGGGAGCCCATCCTCTCTTCACGGCCCTGCGACCAACTGACTTCCTGCTATCCTGCTATTGGCAAGAGGCGAAGAAGGGCGGGGCCGTGGGGGCAGAGTCTTCCGCCGGCTGCGACGGGCGCGGCACCCGGATGAGCCTCTCTTGTGCCGACTACCGACTACCGGGTCTCCCCATCCATTCTCCGGGCTTTCTGTGGGATTCTGCGCGCGGGCCGTGTAACATGGGACTGTCGGGCGCAATTGAAACTGTGCAATGGTCGCGATCATGGCAAAACCTGTTGAGCAAACGGCTTACGATGAGTTAGTGGTTCTGGCGAAGACCCAGGCCGGGGCGCTGGGAAAGCTTTATGAGTTGTATTACGACCGAATTTTCCGGTTCTGCGCCCACCGGCTCTTCAACCGGACTACGGCGGAGGATGTGACCTCGTCGGTGTTCCTGACGGTCGCCCGCACGATGCGGGACTTCAAGGGCCGGACCGAGCAGGACTTCCGAAGCTGGATTTATACGATCGCGGCCAACCAGGCCAACGCTCATATCCGCAAGACCGTGCGGCGCAAACGACTCTTGCGCAACGCCCTGGGGCATCGAGAGGCCGAGGAAGAAGCCTCGGCGGCGGCCTGGTCCCGGCTGGACTGGCCGACTCTGTATGCGGCGATTCAGGAGCTCAAGCCGGAGCACCAGACGATTCTGACGCTGCGGTTCTTTGAGAATATGGATTACGATGAGATCGGGCGGGTCGTGGATGCGCGGCCCGCGACGGTTCGCGTGATACTGCACCGGACGCTCCGGCGGCTCCAAGAAGTCCTGCAGGGCGATCTGGGTGGAGAAGCGTAAATGTTCGAGAACGAGCATGATTTCCAGAGACTTGTAAAGGGTCTCAAGCTTGATGACCAGCCGAATCCGGCCCACCGCGAGCGACTCCGCGGGCAGATGCTCCAAGCGTTCGCGCAGGCCGGAGGGCAGAGGGTAGGGTGCGTATCACGCACCATTCCCGCGCCGGCACAAGGCGGTGCGTGGTACGCACCCTACAGGCTGGCGGTAGCGGCGACTGTCCTGGTCGTGGCGACCGTCGGGATCTGGGCTCTCGTCGGTCGGGGCCCGGTGACTCTCCGTCAGGTCCGGCTGGCCACGCAGAAGGCGGCGTGGCTGTACGCCGTCGTCAGCCGCTACCAGGGCCCAGAGGTCCGCACGGAACGGCACTGGTACGACTTCGCGGCCCAGAAGGGCTACGCCGTGCTGGATGATGGCGGCGTTGTGGGTTGGGACTATGGCGGCGATGCGAAGAAGCTCCTTTACAGTCCGCGTGTCAAGGCTTTGATGATTTCCGACTTGTCCAATCCCGGTGCCGGCGGCGACTCGACGGAGAATCTCATGTGCGTGTTTGCGGTCTTCGCCGCCCGGGATGATGTGAAAGGAGCGGCCGCCCAGTATGACGGCAAGACGGTCAGGTCTTTCGAGATCGAAAAGGCCGAGTCGGGTCTGAACATCGACGGCAAGGCGGTACGTCTGCTCAAAGCGACGATGATGGCCGATCCTCGGACCCGGCGCCTCCTCGCCGCCGGGATCGAATATCAGGGCAGCGACGGCGGCGTGCTCGTCCGCGAGGGATGGACCATGAGCTATCCGCCCTCGGGGCCGGCGAGCGTATACGATCTCGGCGTGCCTACCATGGTCGCGCGGATCGATGGCCGACGGCAGCGGATCGGTACGCCCAGCGCTGAGCCGATGCCCATCCCGACGCCCGCGCCGACCGGCAGCTTCCGGCTGGCGCCGGTCGAGATCCGGCTGCCCCGACCGATGTTCGCCGGTACGCCGGAGGATGCGCGGCTCCCGAACCTGGAGCGGCCGCGCAGCGGGCCGCGCCCGCCTTTCCTGGCTCCCGTGGGCACGACAAACGTGGCCCTCGGCAAGCCGGTCTCGTCGGGCGAGGAGCCGGTCATCGGCAGCCTCGAGGCGATCACCGATGGGGACAAGGAGGCGGCGGAGGGCAGCTTCGTGGAGCTCAGCCCCGGCCCGCAATTCGTAACCATCGATCTGCAGGAGCGGTGCGAGATCGACGCCGTGGTCGTGTGGCATTATCACCGCTGGCCGCGGGCGTACGTCGATGTGGTCGTGCAGGTCTCGGATGACCCGGCCTTCCAGACCGCCGTCAAGACGATCTTCAACAACGATACTGACAACTCGCTCGGCCTCGGCGCCGGCGGGGACCTCTCTTACGTCGAGACGTACGAGGGCAAGCTCATCGAGGGCAAAGGTGCACAGGGCCGCTACGTGCGATTGTTCAGCAACGGCAACACGCGCGATGACCTCAATCATTACATCGAAGTCGAGGTCTACGGACGACCTTTGTGATGGACCAAAGATAACTGATTCCTCAACGGAATTGCGGAGAATTAAACCATGAAGACCGGACGAACTGCGCGCCGATTGCGGCTCCTCGCCGCCGTACTTGTTCTGATAAACCTCACTGCGATCGCTTCTTCCACGACGCCCGCAAACGGGCCCGACCAGTCGATGGAGACCATAAGAGTCGGCAATGTTGCCTTCGAGTTGGTGCGGATTCCGGCGGGTTGCTTCTCGATGGGATCGGCGACGGGCGCTCCGGATGAGAAGCCGGTGCATGCGGTCCGGATCGGACACGATTTCTATATGGGCCGAACGGAGGTGACGGTCCGGCAGTTCCGGGCCTTCGTGGAGGCGACCGGGTACAGGACGGACGCCGAACAGAGAGGTTGGGCCAATGTATGCCCACAGCCCGGCTTGCATCCCAATGAGCGTGGTCTCGACTGGCGCCGGCCCCGCTTCGAGCCCAGCGACGACCAGCCGGTCGTGGTAGTCAGTTGGAACGATGCGGTGGCGTTTTGCCGGTGGCTCAGCGCGGAGAGTGGGCGGAATGTCCGCCTGCCCACCGAGGCGGAGTGGGAATATGCTGCCCGTGCCGGGGGTCAGGAGAGTTCCCCCAGCCGCCCGGAGGAGGTGGCATGGTACGAAGCAAACGCCTCCGATGGCGCTCATCCTGTCGGCACGAAGCGGCCCAACTCCTGGCGTCTGGTGGATATGCAGGGCAATGCCTGGGAATGGTGTCTGGATATCTGGCGTCCGGATTACCGTGAAGCCGCACCGGATGGCCGGGCTCAGATGTGTGATCCGGTCGTGCCGCAGGTCGTCTGGCGCTACGTGCTGCGCGGCGGGTCCTGGTTCACTCCGGCCCGGCAACTGTCGCTCTCGTATCGCGCCCGCTACCTGAACCACTTCTCCCGGCCTGACACCGGGTTTCGGATCGTTCTGGCTCCGGCGGCGGCGAACGACGCAATCCCGACGGTGCCGGTACGCGGAGGCGGCGCGGGGCATGGCTCCTGCGCCTATGACGCTCAGAGAGGACGAACGATTCTGGAGGCGCACGGGGCACGGTTCGAATTTGCCCGGGTGCCGGCAGGGGAGTTCCTGATGGGCGGCACGGACGGGATCGAGAAGCCCGCGCACCAGGTGCGGATCGGCTCTGATTTCGAAATGGGCACGACCGAGGTCACCGTCGGGCAGTTCCGCGCCTTCGTCAAGGCCACGGATTACCCCACCGACGGTGAGAAAGTGGGCGTGAGCTGGTCGCGCGGCCCGGACACCGATTGGCAGAGTGAAGACGCGGTGCCCTGGTGCCACGCGGTCCGCGACCAGTCGGACGAGCACCCGGCGATCTTCATAAGCTGGTACGACGCCATGGCCTTCTGTCACTGGCTGTCCGCAGAAACCGGCCAACAGATCCGGCTGCCCAGCGAAGCCGAATGGGAGCGCGCCTGCCGCGCGGGGACGACCGGTCTCTACGCGGGCGAGCTGAGCGAGATGGGCTGGTACAACTACAATTCCTGCAACCGTACCCACCCGGTCGCGCAAAAGCAGCCCAACGCCTGGGGGCTCTACGACATGCACGGCAACGTCTGGGAATGGTGCCTGGATTTCTTCCAGCCCCACTACGAGGGCGCGCCGGCCGATGGACAACCCCGCTGGGACGTCCGGGGCGCATCCGATGTGGTTTCGCGCGGCGGCTCGTTCCGCAATCCGCCCGGCTGGGTGGCCTCCGGCTGCCGCATGGGCACCTTTCCCGATGCCAGCCACGGCAACAACGGCTTTCGCCTCCTCCGCGTGCTGAATCGCATTCTCTGGCGCGCCAAATCCGGTGCCCGGCGCTGCGATTATCGAGGCCGGACCAGACATTGTGCAGATCAATAGTAACGCTCTATGGTTCAGAGGTCGGGTTGGCCGGCCCGGCCTCCGGCCACTTCGATAGTATTCCCCAGAGCCCCGTAAGGCGTTCACTTCACGTCCACCTTGCTGACGTTGCGGATCAGGGTCTCGCGCTCGAGGACCGCGCTGATCTTGTTGGGCAGCGTGGGCACCGTGGTCTCGGCGACGACCAGCTCATCCATCGTCACTTTGCGGACCCAGCGGGTCGCCAGATCGATGAGCGACTGCT
>JAMCWO010000158.1 GCA_023481165.1 Planctomycetota bacterium
AAACCCGGCACGATTCTCACCGCCAGCGGCGCCGACCCCAAGTGGTTCGACAACCATCCCGGCCACGGCGACAGCCACCGTCACAACCAGTGCCTGTTCTACCTCTCCAACGGCGCGAATGTGACTCTGACGGATTGCTGGCTCGTGGAGAACCAGGGCCAGGCCGGACACGGCGAGAAGGCCTACCTGACGATGATGCGCTGCCTCGTGCAGAGATGTCTTACGGCCGGACAGTACAATGGCGGCGCCGTGACTTTGGACGACTGCGCAGCTATCGAATTCCCCTCGGCGACCGCTCCCTTCGCGGATGACGATTGCGATGCCTTCTACCTGACCGGGGGCGTCCATGTGCTCACCGATTGCCTCATCGGCTGGTCCCATGACGACGGCATCGACGCGGGCGGCAGCGGCGCCGACTCGGTTACGATCCGTCACTGCTGGTTCGAATCCTCGTATCACGAAGCGACGGCATTTTCGGGCACCCAGATGCGCACGGTGGTCGATTCCGTCGCCCTCAACTGCGGCCAGGGATATGAGTGCGGCTACGAGGCCCCGGACGTGAACACGGTCCACTGCCTCAGCACGGCCAACCTCGTCGGCGCCCGCTTCGGCGACAATTACGACTGGACCTACAACGGCTTCCTGACGGTCCGCGACTCGCTGCTGCTGTTCAACCACAGGGACATCTGGGGCCGAGCCTGGGACGACTGGACCGTTCACCTCACGCAAATGGACGTTGAGGACAACTACCTCTCCATCCCCGACGGCGATTTCCCGAATAATCGCCTCTGGAATCCGCAGGCCGACCCGAACCAACTGGACATGCTGAGGCCCTTCCTACCCACACCCGCTGATTTGGTCGGTATTGGCATCGCGACGCCTGGCGACACACTGGACCCCAACGCCGCCGCGAAGGGCATTCCCGTCCGCTTGAGCACCTTCACCACGAAAGAAATCAGCGTCAATTTCACTGTCAGCGCGGGAAATGTGCAGGTATCCCAAGGCACACTGCACTTCATCCCGGGCGCGACCGTCCAGTTCATACCCTGCGCGATTCCCTCCGCCGGGAGAGCGAACCCGGTCTCGATAACGCTGAGTAATCCGGTCAACGCCGAGTTGACAGGTCGCAGCATCTTGCAGATCGCAGATTAGGACGCCGGCTCCCCTGCGGCGGACGCAGCGAAAAAATGCCTTTGCGCGAGTTGAGTAAAACATCCTGCCGGCGTGTTATATAGGTGCAAGAGGATCGATCCATAAGATCAAGGGGCATGACCCGTGCGGGAAGACAGGTTCCTTATCTCAGAACTGCGGCAGGGAAGCAGCGAAGCACTGTGCCGGGTTTATGAGAAGTACCGGGACGATCTGCTCCGGCTGGCGGTATCCCTGTCGAACGACACGGCGGTGGCCGAGGACATCGTGCACGATGTGTTAGTCTCGTTCATCCGCCAGTCACGGCAGTTCGAGCTTACCGGCTCGCTGAAGAGCTATCTGGCGACGTGCGTCGCCAACCGGGCCAGGAATGTCAACCGGGCCGGGCGCATCCGG
The DNA here is from genome assembly GCA_023481165.1 of Planctomycetota bacterium. Lineage (GTDB taxonomy): Bacteria > Planctomycetota > Phycisphaerae > Sedimentisphaerales > Anaerobacaceae > PLanc-01. Next base: position 1,546 of record JAMCWO010000158.1, read on the forward strand.
AGGGCCACTTCGCTCGATGAAGCCGGGAACGCTGTGGCCGAATCTTGGCGGCCGGATCAGTGGCTCGTGTGCAGTGAGGAACTGCGGCAGATAGCCGGCGCCCTGGCGCTGCTGCCGGGCGAGCAGCGGGAAGCCATCACCCTGCATCTGCAGGGCGGGATGAAGTTCCGGGAGATTGCCGAGTTCCAGCACGTGCCGCTCAAAACAGCCCTCAGCCGCTACCGCGGCGGGCTGCTGAAATTGCGTTCCCTGTTGAACAGTGAGGTATCAGAATGCGACCGCTGAGACAGATCAAGAACTCGATAAGCCACGCACGAGTCGAGTTAAACCCCGATGCCGACCAGGCGGTGCTTCAGCATCTCCTGGGGGAGCTGGCGACCGTTACGCGAGACGCGCTTCAGCCGCGCGAGAATGAGGCGTTGTCTGCCGCTGATCTGCTGACCGTGGGATGCCTCAATGCCGCATTCCGTCGCGGCGGACTGGAGGCAGTCGAGCAGCTATGCGACGTAGCGGCCGAGAGGCTGGGCTTTCGGCCGGAGCGGATTTCCGTCGCGGAATTGATCAACGACTGCTACCTGTGAAAGGACGAGATCATGAAAACGCGGTCTGAACAAGGTGGATGGACAAAGAACGCGGCCCTGCTCTACTACCAGGCCTTCTTGCTCTACGAGAAGCCGGAGGACACGCTGAAGCAGGTGCTCGGCGAGTTTCGGGCCGGCGAGATCGGCTCCAATGAGGCTATCCGCGCGTACATCGAGAAGAATCGGCGCGTGATCGAGTACGCTGTGAAGGCCGCGAGCGTGCCGCATTGCGACTGGGGCTATGACTACTCGGAGAGAATCGATCTGACGCTGCCGAATCTTTTTCCCGTCAGGCACCTCGCCTGGCTGCTGTCGACCGAAGTGCGGTTGCTGGCCGAGCAGGGCGACTATCGCACCGCGTTGGATCGCTGCGTGACCATGCACAAAATGGCGCTGCACGCCGTGGACAAGTCAATGATAACGTACCTGGCTGGGAGAGCAGGGGGCACTCTGGCCAACCGCGCGATCCAGGCGGTGCTGGCGGTCATGCCGGGCGATGTCAATACGCTCCAGCAGCTGAAAGCCCAACTGCGGCAGATCGAGGCTGCGTTTCCTCCCTTGGAGAACGCCGTAACACAGGAGGGCCAGATCTGGACCGCCATCACGCATAAGGAGAAGGCCCAGGTGGCCCTGCGCGTCCTGGAGCAAGATTTTGAGGAGTTCACCGGCCGTTCATACAAACAGCGAATCGAGACGGGTGACGAGGCCTTCTTCGAGAGAAATCGGACCCATTGGCTCCAAGCCATTGCCGCACTCGTCGACGTGCTCAAATCCGGACAGCCGTATCCGCAAACCTATGCTCGGCTTGACGAGTTGGAACGGAAGCAGCAATCGGAGTCCGTGGACAATCCCGACGCCACCTTCACGGCACTCTTGCTGCCGACGGCACATCGGCTGTATTCGTTGACCACCAAGTTCCATACCCATTTCAACGCGGTCCTGACCGCGATCGACCTCTACATCCTCAAGGCCAAGACGGGCAGCTTGCCCGACGCCCTTCCCGCCGGCATGCCGCTCGACCTGTACAGCGGTGAGCCCTTCGACTACGAGAAGGCTCCGGACCACTTCACCCTGCGCTGCCGGACCAAGGAGGACCCCGTGGACACCGAGGTCAAGCAGTACGAGTTCAAGCTCAAACCCTGATCTGCGACCGACTTCTACCTGCATGTCTCTCGGGCAATTCTTCGTCTTTGCTCTTTCGTCGGATTGCCTCTACAATCCGGCAGGCGCGAAGCACGGGAAGACGTGTTCAGGGCCAACCTATGATGCACAGAGCGGAGATTGAGTATGCGGAATCGAGTCGACTGTGATCGCCGGCCAAACTCCGGAGCCATGCGAGAGATGTGTGCCCGATGTTGGAACCGAATACCTGTCCTATGCTTGTCTCTGGCGTTGGTTGGCTGGGGTCTGGAGTCCAACCTTTGGGCGCAAGGTCCGAAGGCAGGCACACGGCTGGAGGCACGCATTGTTGATGATGCCTCTGGCGAGCCGCTTGCGGCCCGGGTCGCTGTTACGAATCCCGACGGCAAGTTCGTGGAGATTGACCGTCGGCACGAGCACGTGCAGTACCTGGGCAAACGCTGGTGCTACGTGGATGGCTCGTTCGCTTTGACGATTCCGGAAGGGGGAGTTCAACTGGAAATCCTCCGGGGGTTCGAGACGCGGCCGCTATCCGCGACCGTCGCGGGCAACGCTTCCGGTAAGAGCCTCCAGAAGACTTTCCGATTGCGCCGGTGGATCGACATGCGCCGACAGGGATACTCCAGCGGCGATATCCATGCGCATCTACCGGTGCCCAAGGAAGCTCATTTTCAAATGCGGGCCGAGGACCTCGGCGCGCTGACCCTGCTGCACGTAGCCGACCCGGAGAATCCGATAGCGACCAACAAGTGCTTCACGGGTCGGCTCGATGCCAGTTCGACGCCGGACTGCGAGATCTATGTGGGGCAGGAGGTTCAGGATTGGCAGATGGGGCACCTGAATATGATGGGCCTGACCAGACTGATCCCCGGCTACCCGTGTGCGGGCGGCACGTTAGAATACTGGACGAGCCGGCCGCACTGGGACTTGATGCGGGCACTGCGGGGCGCGCGCGAGCAGAACGGCACGGTCTTTTGGCCGCACATGTCGTCTTTGCCCGGCGCGGAATGTCCGATCGCCCTGGCCTTGGGCCTACTGGATGGAATCGAGCTGATCACCTGGAACGACCCGACGCAACTTCCGAATCACTGGAGCCCTTGGCTCAACTCCGGCATGTCTCAAGCCGAGTTCCCGGTGCTGCGCGGCGTGGACCTCTACTACCTGTATCTCAACGCCGGGCTCCGCGTACCTATCGCCGCCGGGACGGACAAGTTCGGCGAAGAGATCCCGCTGGGCAGCAACCGCGTGTACGCAAAGGTCCAGGGGCCGGCGACCTATGCCTCCTGGCTGGCGGCGGTCAAGGCGGGCAAGGGCTTCGTCACCAATGGACCGATCCTGGAGTTCGAAACCGATGGCGCTGAGGCAGGCGACGTGGTCGAGTTCCACGGCGCCAAGCGCATCAAGGCCCGCGTGACGGCGCGGTCCATCCTGCCCTTTACGACCCTTGAGATCGTGCTCAACGGCGACCCGGTCGGCCACAAGACGCTTCCGATCCCAAAGAATGCCCCGAAAGACGGCCTGTACTCCATGGAGGTCAAGACAACGGTCGAGCTGACGCACAGCGGCTGGCTGGCCGCACGGGTCGTGGACCATCCGGACCTGAGAAACCGCATCCTGCCGCGAGACGTGTCCGTCTTCGCCCACACGGACCCGATCTATTTTCTCCAGGATGGCCGCAAGGTTCGCGAGGAGGCCTCGATCGCGTACCTGTGCAAGTACGTCAAAGGCGTGTTGCACTGGCTCGACACGAATCCGCACTTCACCAATGAAGAGGACCGCCGCGAGGCCCGCCGGGCCGCCGAGGAAGCCCTGCGCTTCTACGAGAGCCTGTGAGATTCTGTTGTCGGGATCGAGGTGGACCTATACCATGTGGGGGCAACAAGCAATGGTTGGTCCCTTAAGGAGTCTCGGCATGAAAGCACATGGATTGGTCCTCCTGGTTACGGTTCTCTTCTTTCCGGTCGGCGGCTGTGTGACCAATGTCCATCACGGCCAAGGCACGGTCATCGTCGCCGGCGAGATGAAGCAGTGGCACGACATTGTGCTGACCTTCGACGGCCCGCAGGCAGATGAGGCGGGCGAGCCGAATCCATTCCTCAATTACCGGCTGGAGGTTACGTTCGCCCAGAGCCAGAAGCAGTACGTAGTGCCGGGCTACTACGCGGCAGATGGTAATGCCGGCCAGACCGGAGCGGCCGCCGGCAACAAATGGCAGGTGCACTTTCTGCCGCCGGAGCCGGGCGTGTGGACGTACATGGTCTCCTTCCGCACAGGTACGGATGCGGCCCTTGATGGCAGCGCCGGGGTTGCGGTTACGCCGGCGGATGGGATGACGGGAACGATTGCTGTCGAGCCAACGGACAAGACCGGGCGGGACTTCCGGGCCCAGGGCTTGCTGCGGTACACCGGCCAACGGTATCTGCAATTCGCCCATACCGGGACATACTTCATCAAAGGCGGGGCCGACAGCCCGGAGAACTTCCTCGGCTACGCGGACTTCGACCAGACCTACGACACCGCCGACCTCAAGCGCACCGGCGAGGCCGCCGGCGAGAAGTTCATCCATCATTACCAGCCCCACCTCGGAGACTGGCGGCCGGGCGATCCCACCTGGCAGGGCGACAAGGGCAAGGGCATCATCGGCGCCCTGAACTACCTGGCCTCCAAGGGCATGAACAGCGTCTACTTCCTCACTTACAACATCGACGGCGGCGACGGCATGGACGTGTGGCCGTGGACCAGCCCCACGGAGAAGCTTCGCTTCGACTGCAGCAAGCTGGCCCAGTGGGAGATCGTATTCTCGCACATGGACAAGCTCGGCCTGGCGCTGCACGTGGTCACCCAGGAGACCGAGAACGACCAGGGTCTCGACGGCGGCGAGCTGGGCCGGCAGCGAAAGCTCTATTACCGCGAACTGGTCGCGCGCTTCGCCCACCACCCGGCCCTGGTCTGGAACCTCGGTGAGGAGAACACGAACACGACCGAGCAGCGCAAGGCCTTTGCCAAGTATCTCCACGACCTGGATCCCTACGATCATCCGGTCGTATGCCACACCTATCCCGGCAAGTACGATGAGGTCTACGGCCCCCTGCTCGGATTCAAGTACTTCGAGGGCCCCTCGCTCCAGACCAACGACACCCACGGTCAGACCATGAGATGGATCGACTTATCCGCCCAGGCGAATCGGCCCTGGTTCGTCTGCCTCGATGAGATCGGTCCCTCCCACACCGGCGTCAAGCCCGATAACGATGACTTCTGGCACGATGAGGCACGGGCCCAACACCTGTGGGGCAACCTGATGGCCGGCGGCGCCGGCTGCGAATGGTACTTCGGCTACAGATTTCCTAACAACGACCTGAACTGCGAGAGTTGGCGCAGCCGCGACCATCTGTGGGATATGACGCGCTACGCCCTGGGGTTCTTCCACGACTACCTGCCGTTTGTGAAGATGAGCCACCACGATGAGCTGACCTCCTCGCCGGACGATTATTGCTTCGCCGATCCCGGCCAAGTCTATGCGATCTACCTGCCGGCCGGGGGCACGACCGACCTCGACTTGGGCAACGCCACCGCGACGTTCCTGATCCGCTGGTTCAATCCCCGGGCCGGCGGCCCCCTGCAGATGGGCACACTCGTTTCGACTTCCGGCCCCGGCAACGTCAATATCGGCCAACCGCCGGCCGATACGGACCGCGACTGGGTGGTCCTGGTCAGACGCTCTGAGCAATAAGCCGCCCTACTGTCCGCAAAATACCTATTGCAAATCGCGCCGCACACCTTATAATGCCGTCACGTCAAAATCCCAGTTTATGCGGGAAAGAGAAGATATCCTTTGGAGACGATACCCATGGAACAGACTGCCGAATTACAGGTTAACCTGTTTCGGGAGCAAGTACCCTCAATCGACGAGACACGAACACTGTCTCATCTGGTTCATGCGAGCGAGGTGAATCAGCAGCGTTTCACGGAGCAGGTCGAACACAATCTGAGCAGCACCGGCCCGGTGGCCGTGCTGGAAACCGGAATCGGTCTTTTCATCCTCGGCCGATACAAGGAAGCGGTAGAGAAACTGCAAAAAGGCCAAGAGTGCAAAGAGAAATACATGTACCTGGCGTTCGCCCAGCGGCAGGCGAACAAGTTCGATGAGGCGATCCAGAACCTGCAGAAAGCGAAAGATCATGGCGCGGAGGCCTTAAACGTCAGCTTGGAAAAGGCGGCTACGTACCGGCACGCAGGCAATCTGGAGGCGGCGGCCAAGGAGATCAAGGGCTGCGCCAACTTCCAGCACGTCAGCGCGGAGTACCACTATCAGTTGGCCCGCCTGCAAGAGACCCAGGGCGAGTATGATGCGGCCATCACCAACTACAAGAAGGCTTTGGAGCTGGCCCCCGGGCACCAGCGAGCCCTGTTCCACCTGGCCTACCGGTATGACTTGTCCGGCCAGGAGGATGAGGCGATTGAGCGCTACAAGCAGGTGGCTTCCAGCTCGCCGGCCTACGTCAGTGCCCTGCTGAACCTGGCGGTGCTCTATGAGGACCGGGGCGAGTTCGAGAAGGCCAGCGCCTGTGTCGATAAAGTCCTCGAATCCCACCCCAACCACCCCCGCGCGATTCTCTTCCATAAGGACGTGGAAAGCTCCAAGACCATGTTCTACGACGAGGAGAGGGAGAAGAAGAAGAGCCGCAAGAACCAGATCCTCGAGACTCCGATCTCCGATTTCGAGCTGTCGGTCCGCAGCCGCAATTGTCTGCGCAAGATGAACCTGCGCACGCTGGGCGATCTGCTCAATATCACGGAGGCGGAATTGCTGTCTTACAAGAACTTCGGCGAGACGTCCTTACGGGAGATCAAGGCGGTCCTGGAACAGAAAGGGTTGCATCTGGGCCAGGCGCTGGAAGACAAGCAGCTTCAGCCGGATGAGCCGGAGGTGCAGGGCACACCCGAAGACCGGGGCATCCTCAACAAGTCCGTGGACGACCTGCAATTGTCGGTGCGGGCCCGTAAGTGCCTGCAAAAGTTGAACATACGAACGTTGGGCGAGCTGACCCGCACCACCGACGCCGAGCTGCTCGGCTGCAAGAACTTCGGGGTCACGAGTCTGAACGAGATCAAGCGGATGCTGTCCAGTCTTGGTCTTGCCTTACGGAGTCTGGACTGAGCCGGGCAATTGTGTTGAATGTCTGTGCCGAACGCCGATAAGCCGCTGCCAAATCCTCCCGATCCCAGAATAGAGGACAAAGAGCAGAAGGCAGAGGAAGCCCCAGCGGATGGCCCACCTTGCCCGCAAGCACCGTGCGAGAACGCACAGCCTGTGGGGCCCGCGCCGTTGAGCACCTGTCCCGCAAGAAGCACGCTCCGCCGGGCATTGCCCGTTCTCATGGGCAGCGCAGTGGCGTTGCTCTGCTTGGCCGGCGTGATCGTCCTCCTGCGCGGCTGCGAGCACCGCGAGGCGATCCGTCCAACGCCCCAGATGGGTATCGAGTCCCGGTTCTGGATCCGTGTGCGACTGCTGAACAATGTCACGGAGTGTACCTTTGAGGTTCCCGCGGGATTCCGGATTGTGCCCACCGACTCCGGCCCCGAACCCCAAGCTGGCGTGCCGGTGCTGGAGCCACTTCCCGAACCAGTCAAGGTCTCGATAGCCGGGGGCCAACTCCTGTTCCGCGAGACACCCCTTGCGGGCAAGGAGGTGGTGTTCAGCCCGGAGAAACCGTACGTTTTCGGACTCAATGGGCATAGATACCGCGGCAGACTGAAGCTGATCGTCAATCGGGCGGGTCGAACATTCGATGCCATCAACTTGGTCCCTCTGGAGCCGTACGTGGCAGGCGTTCTCGGGGAGGAGATGCCTTACTACTGGGAGGCCGAGGCCCTGCGGGCCCAAGCCATCGCCGCACGTACTTACTGCCTGTTCATCAAGAACCGCTTCGGGACCAATCGCAACTACGACGTCAGCCGGACGCAGTCCAGCCAGGTCTACGGCGGCATCGGGGCCGAGTCGTCGCCGATCTGGGATGCCGTGAACAGCACGTGCGGCCAAGTCCTGATAGCGCCGGAGCTTATGGCAGAGAAGGAGGGGGCGGCAGATTCAAAGATCGCTGATCCGCAGCTCCGCGGTTTGTTCCCGGCGTACTACAGTTCCGCCTGCGGTGGACATACGAGCGGTAGTCAAGAGGTCTTCGGCGATACGTTCAGTCCGCTCCAAGCTGTTCCGTGCCCCTACTGTAAGGATGTGGCCAAGCTGGCACTGTTCTACTGGCCTGTAGCCATCTTCGACCGCCAGACGGCCGCGCAACGCCTGCTCCAGAAGTATTCCAAGCTCAACGCGCTGGGGCAAATCTCTGAGATCACAGCCAGCGCCGAGAGTTGCTACGGCCCGTTTTCCCGTTTGACACGGATTCGGCTCACGGGCACGACCGGCAAAACGGACACGCTTCGCGCCGAGGATTTGCGTCTGACCCTCGACCCGAGCGGCCTTAAGATCAAGAGCGCCGCCTGCCAGGTCGTCCCCTGGGGCGATGGCTGGGCCTTCGTCTCCGGCCGGGGCTGGGGCCATGGCGTCGGAATGTGCCAGCACGGGGCCGAAGGAATGGCCAGACTTGGCAGCAATGCGGAGGCGATCCTCCAGTATTACTACCCGGGCGCAAAGATCGTGAATGTCTACTGACCGGGAGAAATCGGACCCATAGGACGGATAAGACTCATCGGACGCATGAACTGATTCTCTATGGCGTGTTTTGAAGTCATCGGCACTGATTCGCATAGCGCGGCGCGGCGCGGCATTCTGACGACCGCGCATGGGGTGGTCCAGACACCGGCGTTCATGCCGGTTGGGACCGCCGGAGCGGTCAAGGGGATCACGCCCGAATACCTCGAGGCGTCCGGGGCCGAGATCATCTTGGCCAACACTTACCACTTGATGCTCCGGCCCGGCGCGGAGGTCGTGCAAAGCTTGGGCGGATTGCACCGCTTGATGGCTTGGGACCGCCCGATCCTCACCGACAGCGGCGGCTACCAGGTCTTCTCGCTCGGCGAGTTGACCAAAATCGACGATGAGGGCGTCGAATTTACCAGCCATATTGACGGAGCTCGCGTCCGCCTGAATGCCGAGATCGCCACGGAGATCCAATACCGGATGGGCAGCGATATCATCATGTGCTTCGACGAGTGCACGCCCCTGCCGGCGGACCCCGCCCGACTCGGGCGGGTGGCGGACCGAACCTTCGAATGGGCAAAACGATGCAGTTCTCGGTTCGCAGTTCTCAGTTCCCAGTCGGCAGCCAATAACTGCCAACTGTCAACTGCCAACCGACAACTTCTCTTTGGCATTGTCCAGGGTGGGACCGATCTCGATCTGCGCCGGCGATGTGCGGAGCAGATCGTGGAGATCGGCTTCGACGGATATGCGCTGGGCGGCCTGAGCGTGGGCGAGGGCCACGAGGAGATGAGCAAGACGGTCCGGTACACCGCCCCACTGCTGCCGGTGGACCGGCCGCGGTACCTGATGGGCGTCGGCATGCCGGCGGACATCCTCGCGGCGGTCCTGGCGGGCGTCGATATGTTCGACTGCGTCCTGCCCACACGTAATGGACGCAACGCCTTCGCCTTCGTGCCGGGCGGCGCCCTGCGGCTGCGCAACAGCACGCACATCGACTCCACGGAGCCGATCCAGCCGGGCTGCGACTGCTACTGCTGTCGGCACTTCACCCGTGGGGCCATCCGGCACTTCTTCAACTGCGAGGAAATGCTGGGACCGATTCTGCTATCCATCCATAACCTGAGATTCTACCAGAGACTTATGGCGGAAATTCGGACACACATTGAGCGGGGCGACTTCGGTATTTGGGCGATCCAAGAGCTCGAAAAATACGTAGAGACCGATAAGTAACAGTAGATCGAGGCGGCTCCCCGGGCGATCCCAGCCCGGGCCCGGTCCTCCGACCATTCTGAAGGCCCAATTTTCATTTGCGTTTGACATTTCTGCCTTCTTGATATAGTGTGTCTCGATTCTCTGTCGCCCAAGGAAAGGAGCGCCTAATGGACAGTTGGTGGATACTCGCGCAGGCGGGCTCTCAGGAGGCCCCATCGCGGATTGGCTCGGAACCGGTGGACGCTGGCGGTCAATCCACGACTCAGGCGCCTGGCAGCCCCAATACCGGGCCCGGCGGGACTACTCCTCCGCCACGGCCGGGGTCGCCCTACGGGCTGTGGCTGATGATGATCGCGATTTTCGTGGTCATGTACCTGTTTCTGTTGCGCGGCCCCCGCAAGCAACAGCAGCAGCAACGGCAGATGATTCAGTCGCTCAAGAAGAACGACCGGGTCCGCACCATCGGCGGCATTTACGGGACCGTCATGGATGTCAAAGGCGATGAGGTCGTTCTGAAGATTGATGAGGCGACGAACACCAAGGTTCACGTGAGCGCGTCGGCCATCGGCAAGAACCTCTCCCAAGAGGGCGGCAAGGATTAAGAATCTACAATTTATGATTTACGATTTATGGTTCAGGGTCGAAGACGCGCCCATCGGCCGTTTCCCTTCGCCCATCGCAATCTTCCATAAAATCGTAAATCATAGATCATAAATCATAAATTCTGTGGGAAAGTGCTATGAGCAGAAATCTGGTGCCGAAGTTCATTCTGATCCTCGTCCTGGTGGTTCTGGCCGTGCTGGCCCTCTATCCACCCAGCCGCACGCTGAAACCTGGAATCGATCTGGCCGGTGGAACCAGCTTGATCTACGCCATCAATACGGAGGGCTTGACCGCCGACCAGGAAACGGGGCTGGCCCAGAAGATGATTCAGGTCCTGCGCCGCCGGATCGACCCGGCCAACATCCAGAACTTGGTCTGGCGGCCCTTGGGCAACACGCGGTTCGAGATTCAGATGCCGCTGGCCAGCAAGGAGACGCAGGATAAGCGCGATGAATACCTGGCGGCGATGGACAAGCTGCTCGCCAAGAACATCAATCCGGCGACCATCATGCGCGCCCTGAGGCTGCCGCCGGAGCAGCGCAAGGCGGAACTGGAGGGCTTCGCCCAGAACGATCCGAACCACCTGGCAATGCTCAATACGCTGGCTTCGACGTACGATGAGCGACAGCAGTTGCAGCAGCAGCGCGACACCCTGACGAAGGAGACGCAAGCCCTGGCGGAGAAGATGAAGACGGCCGGTCTCGATGTCAGCCGCATCGACGCCAACCGCCGGGACTGGGCCAAGCTCAACGATGAGGCCTTGGTGAAGGCGGTGAACGACTTCCTCGGCGACAAGCAGAAGGAGCCGCAGAATCCGGCATCCGTGCAGGCCTACGTCCGGACCCAGGCCAAGTTGGCCGGCGCCATCAACAAGCTGACGGCCCCCGGCGGGGTCAATGAGAAGTACGAAGACGCCAGGAAGCAACTGGACCAATTCAGCATCACGCGGGAGCGGATCATGTTCGTGGCGGAACTGCCCGCCAAGACCGCGCAGCGCGCCGAGCAGCTCGCCAAGCTCGAGTCGCAGTATCCGGACCGCGTCCCGGAGATCGACCGGGTCGTGGCCGCCTACGACGCCTATCGGCCATTCCAGGGCCGCTTGGACGATCCGGCGGACCTGCGCCGCATGCTCAAGGGCGCCGGCATCCTCGAATTCCGGATTCTGCCAACGACGGATCGGCCGGAGCTCAGCGCCGCTGAGATCCAGCGCTATCTGGAAGCCCTGGCCTCGAAGGGCCCCAAGGCCGCCTCGGACAATCAATACATCTGGGTGGAGATCGAAAACTACCAGGAGTGGAAGAACCCTACCACGATTGTGGGCCAGTTCGGCGACAAATACTACGTTCTCGCCAGCAACCGGTTGCCGGACGAGGCCATGCTCCATGGCGCGGGTATGCGCGAATGGAAGCTCGATAGCTCCCATCCCACCTCGGACGACATTGGACGCCGCGCCATCGGCTTCAACCTCGACCTGCGCGGCGGCGACCTCTTCTATAACGTCACCAGCAAGAACCAGAACCGACCGTTGGCCATCATCCTCGACGACAAGGCGATTTCGGCGCCCAACATCAACAGCCCGATCCGCGACAAGGGCATCATCCAGGGCACCTTCACCCCGACCCAAGTCACCGACATGGTGGACAAGCTCAACGCCGGCTCGCTGCCCGCCCGGATGATCGATCAGCCGATCTCGGAACGGGTGATCGGCCCGTCGATCGGGGCGGATAACGTCCACCGCGGCATCGTGTCGGGCCTCATCGGCATGTTCCTGGTCATTGGCTTCATGCTCGTCTACTACACGATCGGCGGCAGCATCGCCGACGTGGCCATGCTCATGAACCTGCTGTTCACGCTGGCCATCATGGCCCTTCTGCGGGCCACGTTCACACTCTCCGGTATCGCCAGCACGATTCTGACGATCGGCATGAGCGTCGATGCCAACGTGCTGATCTTTGAGAGAATTCGCGAGGAACAGGAAAAAGGCGTCGGTCTGGCGACCGCCATCCGCAACGGCTATCAGCGGGCGTTCAGCGCGATCTTCGACTCGAACCTGACGACGGTTCTGGCCGCCGCCATTCTGTACTACGTCGGCACGGAGGATCTGAAGGGGTTTGCGATCGTTCTGATCCTCGGTCTGATTTCGAACTTGTTCACGGCGGTGTTCGTGACCCGCGTCATCCTCGAGTACCTGGTTTCCAAGCGGATTCTCAAGAACCGCCTGGTGATGATGCGTCTGATTCGGGTGCCGCACATCGACTGGATGCGTCTGCGGCCGATCTTCTTCACGCTCTCGGGCGTGGCTATCATCGGCGGCCTGACGATCTTCTTCCTGCGCGACAAGTCGAAATACGGCATCGAATTCACCGGCGGGACCAGCGTCCAGATCGCCCTCAAGCAGGGAGCCTCCCTCACCCGCCAGGATGCGCAGGATCGAATGAGCCAGATCGGTGATAAGCTGAAGAACCCGGATCTGAGTTCGGCGGGTGTCTATAGCGTGGGCGACCCGGTCGGGCAGACGCCCCGCGGGGATAAGATTTACGACCAGTACGAAATCACGACGATGGCCACCAACAAGCTGCAGACGACGCTGACCCTCGCCGCGGGTGATTCGAACACCGCCGATACCGTCGCGGCGGCCGTTCGCAAGACCCAGTCCGAGATGCGCCAGAATCTGGGCGACTTCACGGTCACGCCCGGCGGGCCGGGGGCCTTCGTGGTAACCAATACCTACGTCAATCCGCCGCTGGTCCACAGCGTGCTGACCAAGGCCTTCCCCCAGGCGCAAATCTCCGAGCCCAAGCTGGAAGACGTGGTTTCCGACGCCATCCGGCAGGCTTTCGAGGGGCAACTGGCTCTGCAGCAGAACCTCAAGCCCACGATTACGTCCGTCGAGAAAGTCGCCGAACAGACTATCGAGACGTATCCCGAACTGGCTCAATATGCCGGCGGCCTCAAGATCGAGGTGGCGCTGGAGACTCCGGCTTCGCTGCGGGAAATCGATCAGCGGATCAAGGATCTGGAGTTCCGGCCGGACACGCAGGAACTGACCTCCTACACGTACGGCGTCTTCGCCCCGGGTCTTAAGCCCGCGGAGGCGACCCAGCCGCTCAAGGCCTTCACGTTCGTCAGCATGGAGCCCGAAGCCGGGCTGCGGGAGCTCAATGAAACCGAATGGGTGCAGTTTGTCGATAACGAAAAGACCCGCATCCTCCAGGCCACCGAGCGCGAGACCTCGTTGCCGCGCGTGACCCGGATCGACCCCTTCGTCTCGTCGGAAGCCAAGACGCGAGCCTTGGTGGCCGGCGTGCTGGCCGTGCTGGCGATGGGCGCCTACGTCTGGTTCCGCTGGGGCGACGCCCGCTACGGATTCGGGGCCATTGTCACCCTGGTCCACGACGCCGCCGTCGCGATCGGTCTGATCAGCATCTGCACCTACCTCGCGGCCACGACGATCGGCCAGGCCCTCCTCATTGGGGATTTCAAAATCGACCTGGTCATCATCGCCGCCATCCTGACCCTGATCGGTTACTCGATCAACGACACCGTCGTCATTTATGACCGGATTCGGGAAAACCGCACGCGCCGGGGCGGAAGAGAACTGCTGATCTCGTCGGAAATCATCAACGACGGCATCAACCAGACCTTCTCCCGAACCATCATCACGGGCTTCACCACCTTGATGGTGCTGGCCGTCCTCTACGTGTTCGGTGGTGAAGGGCTCCGGGGATTTACCTTCCTGATGCTGACCGGCATCATCGAAGGCACGTACTCGTCCGTAGCCATCTCGGCACCTGTCCTGCTGCTCTGGCGGAGGTATGAGCAGACGTCGGCAGCACGCCAAGCCGCCAAGCAGGCACAGACCAAGATGGCGTGATCTCTCTGGGGAACAGATTCGCGATGGGCCGAGATTATCACATGGGGCTGGTCGCGGGCTCGATTCTGGCCGGTGTCGCCCTCTTCTGGGTGGCGACCCGGCCCGGTCTGGCTCCCCGGCCCCAGCCGGCACCATCGTCATCAAAGGAAGGTCGCGGCCTTCCGGAAGCCGCTGGTCCCGTAACCGCGTCGGATACCGACTCGGCGGCGCCGGCCGACAGCGCAAGACCCCGTGAGTCAAAACCTCAGGAACAACCGGCGAGCCCATCCGCCTTCCGTCCTCCATCGTCTGTCGTCCGGGATCTGTCTTCCGGCTCGCCCAACCTGCCCGGCCGTCACAAGACCGAACCGGCCGAGACAACCAGGCTCCACACGGTCCGCTCGGGTGAGACCTTGTCCAGCATCGCGCAGCAGTACTACGGGTCCGCCAACGAGTGGCGCAAGCTTCTTACGGCCAACGAGAAGACCATTAAGGACGCCGACAAGATCTCGCCCGGCACCAAGCTGATCATTCCGTAGGGGCAAGTCTCCGTGCCTGCCCTGGAAAGGGCGGCCACAGAGAGCCGCCCCTACAGGACTTCGCCCGCCGCCTCCCGGTCCACGATCCAAGTCATTCTGTCCAGGACGGGCCACAGCACGTGAAT
>JAMCWO010000166.1 GCA_023481165.1 Planctomycetota bacterium
ATCGTCGTCGAACCATCGCTCGTTTACACGCCATCGGTATCAAACTCGAAGACACCATCAAATGTCACTGGAAGCTTTTGTAGCGTTGTAGTACTAGGGTGGCATTGACCGCGTAGTGAGTCTGGCTGAGAGCTACGGACCCTGTGCTCACCTCCAGCGCAGCGATCAGCAGCACAGCTAAAGCAATCGTGGCTGCGACTTTTCGTCTTCCAAAGGCCATCACCTGTACCTTAGACGGCCGTTTCTCACCTCTTACAGGTGTGACTGGCCCTCATTAGTCTACGGCGGCAAAACAAAAGTTGCCACGAGGCTCCACAAGCAGGGGCGAGATACCGTGAGGGCGGCCCCAGCTACTCGACTTGTCACCAGGCCGCAGGAGTCCTCGACCGTATCAAAAGAGCTTGCCCTGGCTCGCGGCGATCCTTGTACTGGGACGGGCGTTTTCCCTTGTTGAAAAGGCATCTTGCCGTATTATGGGGCCTTGGACAAAGATCAGGAGTATTCGCTGATAGGATCGGGTTGACCAGGATGAGGTGACATGTTCTGGCTGTGGGCGGGTTTCATTGGCTTCGTCGTGCTTCTGCTGGTGCTGGATCTCGGCGTCTTTCACCGCAAGGCCCATGTCGACTCCATGAAAGAGGCTCTGGCGTGGTCGGCCTTGTGGATTGCCGTGGGACTGTCTTTCTCTGTCTTTGTGTATTTCGGCTATGAGAACCAGTGGCTGGGTCTGGGGGTAGAACCCGACCCGATCGATGGGGTGGTCAACAACGGCTGGACGGCTGTGCAGAAGTACCTGACCGGCTACATCGTGGAAGAATCACTGAGCATGGACAATGTCTTCGTGATTGCGATGATGTTCGGTTTCTTCGCCGTGCCGCCGATGTATCGTCACCGGGTGCTCTTCTGGGGCATTCTGGGTGCCATCGTGATGCGCGGCGTGATGATCGGCGTGGGCGCGCGACTCGTCGCGGAGTTCCATTGGATTCTGTACATCTTTGGCGTCTTTCTGATCCTCACAGCCCTCAAGATGCTGTTCCTGGAAACCGGCCACAAGGACCCGAATCGCAATCCCCTGGTCCGGCTGGCGCGACGGTTGTTTCCGATCACCGCGCGGTACCACGGGGAGCACTTTATCGTGCGGGCCGGGACGCACGCGTCCCGGGAGAGCAGGCAACCCGGGGTGGCGGCGGAGCCGGATGAGGTCGTAGACCGGGCCCAGCCGGGCACGCTGCTGCTCACCCCGCTGGCGCTGGCCCTCGCCGTAATCGAATCCACCGACGTGATCTTTGCCGTCGACTCGATCCCGGCGATCTTCGCCATCACGGCTGACCCCTTCCTGGTGTTCACGAGCAACGTATGCGCCATTCTCGGCCTGCGGTCGCTCTACTTCGTGTTGGCCGGGATGATGGACAAGTTCCGCTACCTCAAAGTGTCCCTGGCCCTGGTATTGCTGCTCGTGGGCGTCAAAATGCTGGTCGCCTCCTGGCTCAAAACGCTTGTCGGCGAACATTTCAACCTCTATCTCCTGGCGATGGTCCTGCTGGTCCTGGTGAGCGGAGTCGTGGCCTCGCTGATTGCGGATCGGCTCGGCGCCTCGTGCCGACAGGATTGATTTGTCCCCTGGCCGGCATTACGATCTTGGCCGTGAATCGAAAGGGCGAAAGCATGGCACAGAAGAACGGCGTATCGAGACGGCAGACGCTCCAGGGCGTGGGCTTGGCAGGCACGGCCGCGTTTCTGGGGACCGTGGGTGGTGTGCCTGTAAAAGCAGCGACAGGGGCGTCGGATGGCGTCACTACAAACGCGCGAGTGCATCCGGCGATTGCCAAGCGAGTCTTCGAGACGCCTCTGATTGACACGCACGAGCATTTGCTCGAAGAAAAGGAACGACTGGCCGCCTCGCATCCGCGGGTCCAGGCAGATGACTGGAGCCTGCTGCTGAATCACTATCTCAATTCCGATCTCCTCGTGGCAGGTATGCCCAAGGACGCCTACGACAAGTTCTTCTCGAAAGACACCGACCCCGTCGACAAGTGGCGGCAGATCGAGCCCTACTGGCCGGCCGTCAAGAACACCGGCTATGCACAGGCGGTGCGATTCGCGATGCGGCAGCTTTATGATGTGGATGAGCTGTCCGCCGCCACGGTCAAGAAGGTACAGATGGCGTACGAGCGGACGCGTCGGGCCGGTTTCTATCGGCGTATCTTGTGCGAGTTGGGCAAGATCGAGTCCTGTCAGGTGAACTACCTGGCCCGGCCGTTCAGCGAATCGGACATGCCCACGCTGTTGATGCAGGATCTCAGTATCGTCGGCATGTTCGCCGGCCCGGATTTCAAGGGCTTCGGCAAGCCGACCGGTATCGAGGTTCAGTCCCTGGCCGACTGGCACCGCGTGATCGATTGGTGGTTCGACAAATACGGCAAGTACGCCGTGGCGGTCAAATCGCAGAATGCCTACAGCCGGGACATCGACTACGAGCAGGTCCCCGCCGAGAAGGTCGAAGGCATCTTCAAGAAGCGTCTGGCCAACGGGTCCCTGACGGCCGAGGAACGCAAAGCCTTGGAGGACCACCTCTTCTGGTACGCCGTCCAGAAGGCGACCGAGTGCAAGCTGCCGGTCAAGCTCCACACAGGTTACTATGCCGGCCAAAACGGCATGCCCCTGGGCCGGCTCAGCCACAACGCCAGTTCCGCCACGGATCTGTGCCGCAAGGCCCCGGAGACGCGCTTTGTCTTCATGCACATCTGCTACCCGTATTATGAGGAATTGCTCGCGGCGGCCAAAAACTACACGAACGCCTACGTGGACATGTGCTGGTCCTGGATCATCAATCCCGTGGCGGCGAAAGATTTCCTGAAGAAGTTCCTCGTCACCGTCCCGGCCAACAAGATCCTGACCTTCGGCGGTGACTACATCCCGGTAGAGCCGGTCCTTGGTCACGCCACGATCGCCCGCCGCGGCATCGCCCTGGCCCTGAGCGAGCTGGTGGAAGAAGGCTGGCTCAGTCTCTCCGACGCCATGGACCTGATCGATCCCATCATGCACAACAACGCTCGGCAGATCTTCAACTTGTCGGAGAAGACCCGCATTCTTGAAAATGTGAAGTGGACCTGATTCGGATAAGAGCGTCCGCGAGGCAAGCCTCGGCTTTCGCACATGCAGATCCGATTGCCTGGGCCGGTCCTCGACGCTATCCTCTTGGTCATGTACTACTTCATACGCTGAAAGCATGCAAAACACGGCTATGTTCCTGATATCCCTGAGGAAATAAGCTTTCTCATGCTGGCAGAACCCGGCCCTGCATCTAAGTTTGTGCTGTTCAGGTGTGATTTGCCGGATGGCTATGAGAAGTCCAAAGACATAACTGAAGTCTCCGACGAGCTTGTCGAATTGCTGCACTCCGGGGAGGACTATCCACCTGCTCTTGCACTCACCCGAAAAGATCTGGAGAGCGATAAGAGTGGGTCCGCTATTGAGTTTTCAAAGAAGCTTGCTGAACGATTGACGTTCTATCTGCAAGAGCAGGCTCATTCTCCTTTCTTCATGGCCAAAGCAAAGAAGACAGAACTCGGATAAGTATGCCGGCGGGTACTACTGGATCGTAGGATACAAAGACAAATCGATTCTGTGGGTTTCAAGAGACTATATCGTGCATCGTGCTCCCTTGGACGATTTTGAGGTCGATGCGAGCGACATCGAACGCAGGTTTCACTGTTCAACCTGATGGCTTTCGCATGTCGTGCATCTCGGCGCCGGCCCGCGCCGGCTCGCCTTTCTCGACGAACCAGCCGACGGTTCCACCGGGTTTACTTGATCTTGTAGCTGACGGACACGCCGTCTTTCTTCTCCAGAGAGGCCCGGATGATGACGGTGTCGTAGTCGGGACTGTTCTGGACGTAGTCCAGATAGTCCTTCATTTCCCGGACGGACACGATGACATTGTCGGCCACGATAATCGCGCCCACCTTGAGCTTGGGCTCCAGAATCTTGAAGTACTTGAAGTAGTCGCGCTTGAGGGCGTCGATGAAGACGAAGTCGATGGGACCCTCCATCTTCTGGAGCGTCTGGAGGGCATCGCCCTCGACGCAGGTGACGACGTTTTCCAGGCCCACTTTCTTGAGATTCGCCTGCGTCTCCTGGACGGCCTTGGGATTGATGTCATGGGTCCAGAGGTGGCCGCCGGTCCGCTCGAAGGCGATCCCCATATTGAGCGCCCCGAACCCGCTGGCCGTGCCGACTTCCACGCCGTGCTTGGCGCCGGAGCTCTCGACGAGGATACGGAGCATCATCGCGTCCTCCGGCGTCGTGTTGAGACTCGTTCGATGAAAGCTCTCAAGGAACTGCTTGCGGAATTCGGGACTCATTTTGTTCGACTCCCCGGCGTAAACGATCAGGCCCGCGAAGGCGAGTACAGGAATACACAGGGCGACGGTCAGGTGGCTGCGTTTCATTGCGGATTCTCCAGGTGAATTTACTGCTTGCTGTCTATGGTTTTCGCGAAGCGCACTTCACACTTCCAACATCAAACTTCACACTTTCATGCCTGCTCCGCCAAGGCGCTGTTCATGCGCTTGATGGCCTCATCGATCTCGGCGGGGCTCTTGAAACCGATGGTGACGCAGTCGAGCAGGCCCGGCTGCATGGCGAACCGGATGGACTTCTCGCGGTCTTCGGGATCCTTGAAGCGGCCCTCGCCCATGATCTTCATGCCGATGATGCCGTGGCCTTTCTCGCGCATCCGCTTGATCTGCTCTACGACGGGCGGCACGTGGGCGGCGCTGCTCTCGGCGTTCCAGGACCTCGATTGCGGCGTATCCACGAGGACGCCTTGCGGGTTGATGCGCACCAGGTTGACATCGACCCAATCGAGTTCCGCCGCCCGGGTCAGGGCGGGCAGGCTGTGACAGGAGACCCCGTGGGCCCGGATCCATTTCTTGTCCTTGGCCTCCTGCATGGCATCCATGACGCGTTTGCGCTGGTCGGCGTTGTCCCAGTCCGGGGTGATCGTGCAGTGGACGAGCAGGCTGTCGATGTAATCGACGCCGTAGTCCTTGCGGTAACGGTCGATATCCTCCAGGGGCTTCTCGGGATTGCCGCCCATCTTGGTCTGGATGAAGAGTTGCTCGCGCGGCAGACCCTTGATAGCCTCCTTGAGCATCCCATGCGTCCGGTAGGACCGGGCGATGTCGATGTACCGGACGCCTTGGTCATAGGCGTAGCGGACCAGCTTGTTGAAGCCCTCCTGACCGAGCCCCTCCTGGACCCGGCCCGAGGTCGTGCCGCAGCCGATGCCGAGTCGGCTGGGCTTGAGGCCCGTCTTGCCCAGCGGCACCAGGTCGACCGCCGTCTTCTTCCCGGCCGCCCGTGCCGCCAGGGGCGCCAGCAGCACCCCGCCAGCCATCGCGGCGGACCGCTCGATGAACTCTCGTCTGGTAATCACTCTCACCTGCATGGGTGACTCCCCTTGTGATCTATGATTTATGATTTTCGATTTACGATCGCTCTATGCTGCCAAAACCACCGCGCGAACGCAACTGTTTTGTCGTACGCCTACGGCGGCAGGGGGCCGCCCCACAGTGACGGAGTCCAGATCCATCCATAGGGATTGGAATCCTGGAATGATGGAATAGTGGAATGGTGGGGTATCCCCCCAGCGGCAAATTGGCTTTGTTTTGCCTAAGCACCCTTCGTCCCCAAGGCCCCGTCCCGCCCGGCTCCGCCGGAATTGGGTTCGTTTTGCACATTCCGCTCCCGGGGCCCCGGCCGACCGGCGAAATTGGGTTCGTTTGTACAACTGGCCTGCGCAGGCCACAGCCGGTAGGCGGCAGGGGAGGCGTGCCGCCGCAGGTCTGTCCCCAATCCGCAATCGGGGAATTGGGTTCGTTTTGCATCTTCCGCCCATCGAGGATCTGTCGCTTTCCAAGCCGGGCCAAATTGGGTTCGTTTCGTACATTTTACCCTCCGGCCCGGCAGGACTGTCCGAAATTGGCTTCGTCTTGCATGATGGATCGGCTTGGAATGGTGGAATGATAGAATAGTGGAATGGTGGGTATTCCACCGGTCGGCCAAGTCTCCGGAATTGGGTTTGTTTCGCACAATTGGTCTCCCTGATGCGCCGTTCCCCAGATGTCCCATTCTGCCCAAAGTTGGCTCTGCTCTGCACAGTTGACCCTTCTGCCCTGCTTAACACGTGAAACTTCAGACTTGAGACTCCTTCTGAAATTGGGTTCGTTTGGACCACCGGCCCTAGCGGAGGCCCTGGGTTGCCCTGTGACTCCTGAGCCCCGTTCGACCGGGAACTGAGAACTGCCAACTGAGCACTGTGGTGATATAGTTTCACCATAAAAGGACGTTTCTCGATGCCCCTATGTTGACGTGAAAACTGAAAAACACGCAGAAATTCTCACCACCGGAGGAGCCCAGCGCGGAGGGCGAGGAGAAGGCCGGAGACTGTAGGCTGTAGGCTGTGGCTCATCCCCCTCCCACCGACAACCGGCTATTGACTGCCGACTACTTCTTTTCATTTGCCAGGGACGAAAGAACACCTCCAGCGCGTCCCCGGATTTCTGCTTGCTCGACGTTCTGCGCGGCTTGGCAGGGGGATGGTGAGCGCGGGCCGGGCACGCCCGAGGCGGTCGTGCGAGGGAGATTTATCGCTTGTTGGGACACTTGTGTGTTTCACGTTGGCGGTGTTCTCGAAATGGGGTCCCTTCGGCGCGGTTGCCGGGGTGCTGTTCATCGGCTGCGGCCTCTGTGTCCTTGGAATCCTCGTGGCGGCGATATGGAACTTCATCGAGGATCGATGGATCAAGGGGTTTGTCAATCTATTGATGTTTCCCCTGACAGGCGTGGGTGCGTTTGCATTGGTCGCCATTCTCTCCTTGCCTGGTCCGAGCGAGGATGGTTTCGCGGACAAGCTGAAGATCCCTGAGAACATCGAGCTTGCGGAACCACAGGATGAACGTCGTGCATCTCTCGGGGGCCTGGAGGATTCATTTCAGACCAGACTACTGACTGCCCTGAAGGCAAAAGGCAACGGGGACACCTCCGTCACTGCCACAGTGGATTCTCTGGCCACATTGCACAGGACGGCGCCGGACATTCTGCGGCGCTACCTGGCTTCCAGCGCATCCTGGCGAGCTGTTCCTCTCAAATAGTCATTTCACGATCTACGAAGGAGACTAGGGCAAGCCCTATGCGGCCCGTTTTGAGGTGTGGTTCGTGCCGGATTCGGGGCAGCCGGAACGTAAACTGATGGAGAGGATCTTCAGAATCGAGGGCTGGCAACGATGAAGGCACAGCGAACGATTCTGCGAACGGATGCGGATCGGTTACGGTCGAACCTGAATCAGGCGGGAGCGTGATCGCCAGGGGACTTGAACAGCAGCGGGAGTTGGACGAGGATCAGGCCGGCGAACATGAGGGCGCAGCCGGCGAGGTCACGCGGGGTGAGACGCTCGTGGAGGAGAAGGTAGCCGGAGAGGGCGGCGAAGACGGTTTCGAGACTCATGACAAGCGCCGCGTGGGCCGGCGGGCTGGTGCGCTGGCAGATGACCTGCAAGGTGAAAGCGACGCCGGCCGAGAAGACCCCGGCGTAAAGGATCGGCAGCGCCGCAGCGCGGAGGGCGGGAAGGGTGGCGGTCTCGAAGGGCAGCGCTGCCAGCAGGCTCAGGATCGCGCAGACGATGAACTGAATGCCGGCAATGTGCAGCGGGTTGGCCCGCCGGGCGAGATAGCCGATCAGGAGCACGTGGGCCGTCCAGAAGAACGCCCCGATGAGGATGAGCGAATCGCCCCGGGCGATGGTGAACGATTCCGTGATGCTCAGGAGGTACAGGCCGGCTACGGCGAGCCCCGCGCCCACCCAGGCGGCCCAGCCGCAGCGCTGCCCGAAGAACAGACCCACGATGGGAACGAGCACTACGTAAAGGCTGGTGATGAAGCTGGCCTTGCCGGCGGTTGTGTAGATCAGCCCGATCTGCTGCATCGAGGCCCCGCCGAAGAGAGCCAGACCGGCCAGGAGGCCGCCGGACAGTAGAAACCGGCGACCTGGTTGGCGGGGCAAGCCCCACCCTACACGGCTCCGAGAGGCCAGGATTACGGGCAGGAGGGTCAGGGCCCCGACGGCGAAGCGCAGGGCGTTGTAGGTCATGGGACCGATGTGCTCCATCCCCAGCCGCTGGGCGACGAAGGTCGTGCCCCAGAAGAAGGCCGCCAGCAACAGAAGCAGATCACTCTTGAGCGTTTTCGTTTGCATCGCCGCTACTATAGGGTTTCGCGCCGCATTCTCAAGCGTTGCGTGCGGGACTTGATACGTCCGGCGCTGTCACGTATACTTCCCCGGTCGGTCCCTTGGGGCCGGTGCACAGGGCAGGGACTCAACCGGTAGAAAGGAATGCTCATGCAGATGCATAAGAGACTGGGGATCATCACGGTGTGCGTATTGGCAGTGGCACTGGCAGGCTGCGGCAAGAAAACCGGCCAGAAACAGTCGCCACAGTCATCCCCACCGGCGCAGGCGGCCAAGACACAAGCGGCCCCCGGGGAGGCGGCCCCGGCCGGATCGTCCGTGCCGGACTATGCGAAGACAGCCGAACAGAACCGCCAGGCGCTCGCCCAGATGAACCAGGGCAAGGTCGTCGAAGCGGTATCCGGCGCCAAGCTCAAGGAACTGCTCCCGGTGGACCTGCCGGGCATGAAGCGGACCAGCGCGTCCGGGGAACAGAACCAGATGATGGGCGTCGATGTCAGCAATGCCGAAGGGCGGTACGAAGCAACGGATGGCCAGGGCGCCAGCGTGCAGATCAGGATCACGGACATCGGCAGCGTGGCGGCCCCGACACGCATGGGCATGACAAGCTGGGCCAGAATGCAATACAACAGCGAGACTGACACCGGCTACCAGAAGACCATCACCTTCAACGGGTACAAAGCGGTGGAGGAATACCACACCCAGGCCAAGAGCGGCACCATCCACGTCTGGGTCGCCGACCGATTCATCGTCGAGATCGACGGGGAGCAGGTGAGTATGGACACGCTCAAAGAAATGGGCGGTAAGCTCGATGTCAAGAAACTGGCCGCCGCCGGATCGTAGGAGCGTATGAGTCACAGCCGCAATACCGAAAAGGAGAGTGTATGGGCGGCCCTGCGGATCGCGCGCGATGAAGATGGCGAGCCGTATCTGCCGCGTATTATTGCCCGCCAGCCCAGGCGTGGCGACATCCATCCACTGCCGAAGTCCGTCCTGATGGGTGCCCTGAAGACGATTCCTGTCGAGTACCTCTACGGTCTTTCCCGCATTGAGCTGCGTGCCAGACCGGGAAGGATCGGCGATCCCTTTGGTGCGTACCGGCCCGGCGAGAAGGCCATCATCCTCTATTCTCTGCCCAGGCTATGGGTGGTCGATCTGATGTCGGAAGGCGGTCAGAAAGACCTGGAGGCCTTTGGTGCCAGAGTGTCGCAGCACGGCCGCCAGTGGCATGTGTACTGGCCGTCCGAAGCAGGCCTGGCGGTCTGGTTCTTCAAGGAAGTGGTTACGCACGAACTCGGGCACCATTTCTGCCATCAGTACGAAAAGAAGCGTGGCCGGATACGGGGCGTGAAGTTCCGGGAGATGAACGCGAATCTGCATTCCTTTCGCTTGACCCGGGAGATGTTCAATCGCATGAAGAGGCGTCGCCAACTGAAGCCGGACAAGTAGATCGGGGTTCCTGAGTTGTTCCGGTGAGGCGTTTGAGGGCCTTGTCTTTGTCTTGTGGGGCCATGTGGCTGTGGCGAACGGCCTCGGTGAGCGTGGCGATGGTCCGGTCGTAGGTGGTTCGGTCGACCGGGTAGGGGGTTTCATCCTTGCCGCCGTGAGCGAAGGAGTAACGAGCCGGGTCCTCGTAGGAGGGCTTGGCGCCGTAGATGACTTCGCCGACCAGCGACAGGGCGCGGACGGTCTTGGGGCCGACGCCTTCGGTGGCGATCAATTGCTCGTAATTCTGCGGCCGGGCATCGCACAGAAGGTGGAGGATCTTCTCCAGGTAGCGGCTCTTCGAGAAGTCTTCCAGGAGCACCGGGTGCCGAGTGAATTCCTTGTTCTCCAACTGCAGGAAAGTCAATTGCTCGCCTCCCCGGCGAAGGCTGACCATCTTGCTCAACGGTGAGGCGTGGGCGCGGAGGATTTCGATGTCCTTCATCAAGGGCCGATAGCCGGCGTCCACCAACTCCACGCTGAGTTCGCGGGTGCCCTCGCTGTTGCGGGCGGTCAGATTGAGCGTGTGGTCGAGCCGCGCCGGCGCGACGATGCCGGTGTGCGGCTCACAGACGAGGTCATGGGCGTTCTCGGAGAACCAGTGGTACCGCCGGGCGGAGGCATCGGCCTCGTTCATGCCCTGCTGGACCACCGCCCAGGCGCCGCTGCGGGAGAAGAAGAACGCGTGATGGTAGATCTGATAGCCGTCCTGGATCAGGCTGTTGTCCACCTTGGCGGCCATCCGCGAGTTGTAAACGAGGTTGTTCACCGAGCCATCGGGCAGGCTGAGGGTATTACCCCAGGTCGTGATCTCGTCGGGAGTTTTGCGGGAGGTCTTGCCCTTACCGCCGCAGATGAACAGGCCCAGGTCCTTCTCCTCGTTACGGATGGCCTCTTTCAAGGCCGCGGTCAGGATCGTCGTCAGGCCGGAGGCGTTCCAGTCGAAGGCCAGCACCGTGCCCAGCGACTGGAACCAGACCGGATCGGCGATCCGCCGGACGAACTCATCCGGCCCGAACTCGGCCACGAGGACGCGCACCATCTCCCGGCCCAGCTTGACCATCCGCTGGAACAGCCACGGCGGGCAGCGCCCGGTATCCAGCGTAAATGTGGCGATCCCTCTGTGCATACTTCATCCCGAATTCGAAACTCCGGCACGATGGCGGCGTCCATCCAGGGCCGACCGCTTCCACGTATTATATCTATTTTCGCTGCCGGAAGTTCGATAGGCGCGATTTCAAGCGGGGTAGTTGGTAGTGATGCCATCAGGCGTTTCCTGCTATGCCATAGCCAGCATAGCCCAAACGCTTCGCCCGTGCAATGGCGGACTCGAAACCAGCATCCGATAACGCATGCACAATGCATGGACTGTGCATTCTGCCCCTGTCCGGCAACGTCGCGACAGGATCTGTAACACGGCGTCAATCTATATGTAACACCTTATGCCTAAAGGGTTTACCTGTATCAACCTGTGGATGCGACAGGAATTCCCGGCCGGACCGGCCTTCGAGCGAAATCAGTGTTGGTCCGGGACGGCCGATCTGTTATGATTGGGGGACTAGTGACGGGTGGCCCTCATTTGCCCGTGATTCAAGTCTTTGCAGCATCTGGAGCCAGGAGGCCGGGGTTATGGACGTCATCCTGCTGACAACGCGCGACGCCGCGAACTGCGGCCGGCTCCGGCGAAATGCCTTTGTGTTACTCCCGAGAATGAGCGTAGAACGTCTTCGTCCGAGCGACCCCGCTTAGCCGCGACATTCTGCGTGGCGCTGGTTGCATGTGTGATCGTATAGGAGCACCGTGATCATTATTCTTGAAGGAGGACGACCATGGGTAGGCAAATCATCATCGTGACAGCCCTCGTTCTGGGCCTTGTCGGCTCCGTTGGGGCGGCGGACCCGGACCCCAGTCTGATGGGCTATTGGAAGCTTGACGGGGACACGCTGGATGCGTCCGGTCATGGCCGGGCCGGCACGCTCGTCGGCAATGCGGCCTTCGCGGCCGGACTGGACGGCCAGGCGCTGACCCTGGATGGCTCGGGGGACTACATGAGGGTCGACAGCTACCAAGGCGTTCTTGGCGGCAATCCCTTCAGCATCGCTGCCTGGGTCAACACCACCAACACCGGGGACCGAACCATCGTGAACTGGGGTTCGTCGACCAACGGACAGAGGGTGGACTTTCGGCTCGCCTCAGGCCGCCTGCGTGTCGAGCACGGCAACGGCAACCTGCAGGGCAGCTCGACGGTCGCGAACGGCGAGTGGCACCATGTGGCCGTCACCGTAGGGCCCAATGCCTCCATTCAGCCACCGGATGTGACGCTCTACCTCGACGGCAAGAACGACAGCCAGGCCACAACGGACCCGGACAAGTTCAACATCACGGCCAACGTCCCGGTCACGATCGGGCAGCGGCGCACGAACAATGACCGGGCATTCCTCGGTCTAATCGATGAGGTTCGTATCTACGACCGCGTGCTCACGGCCGACGAGGTCCAGGCTCTGGCTCTGCACCCGAAGGCATATGCCCCCTCGCCCGCCGATAAGGCTCAGGACGTGGGTAACCCGCTGTTCACCTGGAAGCCGCGGGAGACGGCCCTGTGGCACGACGTCTACCTGGGCACGGACCCGAACCTGGGCCCGGCCCAACTGGTGGCGCCGCGCTCGATGGCCGCGCTGTACTATCATGTCCCCGGCCTGGTGCCGGGCACGACCTACTACTGGCGCGTCGATGAGATCGAGCCGGATGGGACGGTGTACCAAGGAGAGGTGTGGACGTTCGTCTATTCACCGAAGGAGGCCTGGCAGGCCCTTCCGGCGGATGGGGAGCCGTACACGAATCCGGATCTGACGCTGAGCTGGAAGGTAGGTCTCGGCGCGCTCTCCCACGACGTCTATTTCGGCACCGACCAAGCGGCGGTGGCGGACGGCACGGGTGACACCTTCAAGGGCAATCAGATGCTGACCACGTTCAAGACCGGCCCCTTGACGCTGGACACGACCTACTTCTGGCGGATCGACGAGGTCGCGCCGGACGGGACGAAGCTTAAAGGCAATGTCTGGACGTTCAAGACCCTGCCGGCGATCGCGGTGACCGATCCGAACCTGGTGGGATGGTGGACGATGGATGAGGGCAAGGGCACGCGGGCCGTGGATTGGTCCGGCCACGGGCACCACGCCGATTTCGCAGGCCCGGCGCCGTGGACGCCCGGTTATGACGGGACCGCGGCTGGCCCGTTCGGTTCTGGTCAGTACCTGGAGGTGTCTGGCTGGCCCGGCATTCTGGGCAAGAAAGATCGCACCTGCGCCGCCTGGATCAAAACGACCGCGACCGGTGACTTCATGGGCTGGGGTCTGGCGACGAACACCCAGAAGTGGGTCTTCCGTGTGCAGACCGACAACGGCAATCCCGGGAGCATCCGCGTGGAATGCCAAGGCGGGCGGATTTGCGGCTGGACGGATGTCCGCGATGGCGAGTGGCACCACGTGGCCGCCGTGCTCAAGAGCAGCGGTGCCCCCACGACCCTGAACATCGGACTCTACGTGGATGGCATGCAGGAACCGATCAGCGATTCACAGGCGGTGGACGTCAATACGGTCAGTGGCACCCGGAACGTGCGGATTGGCGATGCGCATCAAAGCCGTCCTTTCCCGGGGTTGATCGACGAGGCCCGCATCTATGACAAGGCGCTGACCCAGGAGGAGCTCCAGTTGGTCATGCGCATCGATCCGTTGCGGGCGTGGGGCCCGGAGCCACGAAATGGTTGGCTGGCGGATATCCGGACGGCTACGCCGCTGACGTGGACAAAAGGCGACAAGGCCTCCAAGCATGATGTTTACCTCGGCAGCGATGCCGCCGCCGTGGCAGCGGCTGCCCCCTCTGATTCGACCGGCATCTATTGTGGTCGGATCGGCACGACCAGTTTCACGCCCGCCGAGGACCTTGCCTGGGGCCAGAAGTACTTCTGGCGGGTCGATGAGATCGATGCGGATGGAACAATCACGGCCGGCAAGGTCTGGACCTTCACGGTGGCCGATTACCTGATCGTGGATGACTTCGAGACCTACACCGATGTGCAGGGCGAGGCCATCTTCGACACCTGGATTGATGGCTATACCAATGGGCTCAGCGGCTCGACAGTGGGCAACAC
Organism: Planctomycetota bacterium; assembly: GCA_023481165.1. GTDB lineage: Bacteria > Planctomycetota > Phycisphaerae > Sedimentisphaerales > Anaerobacaceae > PLanc-01. Next base: position 13,887 of record JAMCWO010000166.1, read on the forward strand.
CACGGCCCCGTTTGCCGAGCGGACCATCATCTACCACGGCGCGCAGGCGATGCCGCTGGACTACAACAACACCAAGTCACCTTGGTACTCCGAGGCCGAGCGGACCTTTGCTTCGGTCGAGAACTGGACCTTCGGCGGCATGGATACCCTGGTCGTGCACTTCCGCGGCGCGCCGGTCGACTTCCTGGAATCGGCGGGCACGATCACCCTCAGCGCCGCCGGCACGGACATCTGGAACACGACGGATGAGTTCCGTTACGCCTTCAAGCGGCTGACCGGCGACGGCTCGATCATCGCCCGCGTGGACAGCATCACCAACACGAACGTCTGGGCCAAAGGCGGTGTGATGATCCGCGAGACGCTCGATCCGGGCTCGCGCCAGGCGATGGTCGTCGTCACGCCGGGCAGTGGGGTGGCCTTCCAGCGGCGTTTAACGAACAACGATGTCAGCGTCAGCACCGCGCAGACGGGTGTCACAGCTCCGCACTGGGTAAAGCTCACCCGCGCGGGCAACCTGCTGACGGCCCAACACTCGGCCGACGGCGTGACCTGGAGTGATGTGGTCAATGCGACGAGCCCGACCTCGGACACGGTGGTCATGGGCGGCACGATCTACATCGGCGTGGCCCTGACCAGCCATGCGGCGAACGTGGCCTGCACGGCGGTGTTCTCGAACATCAAGACCACCGGCAATGTGACCGGCTCCTGGCAGCAGGCGGAGGTCGGCGTGGATCATCCGGGCAACTCCGCGCAGAGTCTGTACGTGGGGATCGAGGATAGCGCCGGCAAAGTCGCCATTGTTGCGCATCCGGACCCTGCCGCATCAACCGTTGGGGCGTGGACGGAATGGACGATTCCGCTCAGTAGCTTCACGGGGGTCAACCCGGCGAAGGTTAAGAAGATGTACCTCGGCGTGGGCGATCGGAAGAACCCGGTCGCGGACGGTACCGGTCGCGTCTACCTCGATGACATCCGGGTGACGAAAGGGATGCCGCAGCCGACACCGTGATGGACGTGACGGGATTCGCTCCCGTCCTCTCTTGTATATCCACAGGCTGAGACGGCCCTGGCAATTTGCTGCCGGGGCCGTCGGCTTTTACGGACTTGTCTTTTACGCCGGAAGGTCCTCCTCGGCCCCGGACAAGAGCTTGGGGTCCCAGGTTTCCAGCAGGGGGGACTCTCCGGTGCTCTGTTCCGGCGGCGCCGGTGTCTCGACGATGCCGGTGGTTTCTCCGCCACTGGAGGCCTGCAGGTACGTCGCCAGGTTGGCTTTGCGGTTCCGCAGCCCGAGTTTGCGGCGGATATTCTCGCGATGCCGCCGGACCGTGGCGGGGGAGATGCAGCGCAGTTGCGCGATCTCCTTCGTGGACAGTCCATTGCGAATCATCGTGCCGATGGCGATCTCCACGGGCGTCAATTGCACGTGGTCCCGCGCGATGTGGGTCAGGAAGGGCGAGGCGATCTCCTGCAAGCTGCGCCGCAGCAGCGTCACGTAGGAGCGTTGCCGCCCCGTGACCTCCAACTCCAACTCGAAGACGATGGGCATGACGACCTTCTGGATGTTGGCGGCGACGGAGGCTTTGATCCCGTTCTTCTCCTCCTCCAGGCGGGCCAGGACCGTCCGCAGGGCGATGTTCGCTTCCTGGAGCGCCTGGTGCTCCCGCTGGATGGCGCGATGGGCCGCCCGCAGGTCCGCCAGGGCCTTCATATGCATCATGACGCTGCCGACGCGCTCCGCGACCGCCCGCAGCAGGGCATATTCCTCCTTGAGAAAGGGGCTGGCGGCGGTCGTGGGCACACCTTTGCGATAAAAGACCTCGACCACCCCGGCATTGCGGCCGTCGATGTCGATGTCCGAGGCCATGCGCCATTTGCTCTCGGCAAATCCCTCCGTGATGTACTGTCGGCCGCCGTACAGGATGCGGGCACAGCAGTACTCGGGAAACTGCCAGCTCTTGGGCAGGCAGTCGGTGACGCTCTGCAGGAAGCGGTCGGGCGACTGGAAATGGATCTCGCGAAAGGTCGAGATCGTATAAAGACAATCCAACTCCTTAATCCGTTCCCGCAGTGCGATTTCGAGTTCCGTCTGGGATCGTTCGCCGGGGGCATTCGCCTCGAGGGTCGCGATCCGCTTGCGCAGAGCCGCGACCTGCTTGAGCAGATCGGCACGAGCGGGTGTTTTCGCCATGGTGATTACCCATCTAATACATACGCACACGCGAGTCCGGAACCTCACTGTCGCCATGATGCAGGAAAACTCGCCAAAATGCAAGATTTTTGTAGACCGGTATAAGGAAAACTGTAAACCCTTGCTGCAAAGCAGTTTATCGCGCTCTGTCCGCGTTGACCCGCTCCGACACCA
>JAMCWO010000022.1:0-5929 GCA_023481165.1 Planctomycetota bacterium
CACAGTGCTTTGGAGTATCTCAGTCCGGCGGAATACGAACGGCGTTATGAAGCAGGACAACTAACCCTTACGGAACAGGCGGCCCTCTGTTAGCGGTTCCCGCGCCCACCATCCGTAGGGCAGGTCACAACACGTCCTCGTTTCTCACTCAAGCCACGGTATCCTTCTTCTATGGTCTTGATGAGATCATCAAAGAACGCCCCGGGGGCTGGTCGACTAAGCACGTACACGCCACCATCAAATGGATAGTCGCCCCATCCTTTTGCCAGCCCGCCATGCCGCAGGATTAGGCTATCGATTTTGCAGAAGAGAATATCACTTTCGTTCTGTGTCTGCTGGGAGATCGGGCCATTAGGGCGAGGCGATAGCTCCATTTCGTTCTTCCGCAACGTCACGTGAGCTATGAAGGCGTCCTTATAGTAGCTATGCGCGTTCAGGACCGTGCTGAGCCAGAAACCTCTCCTGTTGTCGCTCAAAGTTTGCAGGAACGCGTAGGCATCCGGCCAACTATCCCGAAAAGCCTCTATCTGATTTTCGAAGCTCCAGTTCAGGTTGTTCTCGTACTCCATGCCACAGCCTTCACTATGCCATCACTTTAGGACCACGAGTCTCGAAGATGCCGCACGATTGGTTTCGCTTTCTCCTACGGGACCATGAAGTGGTCCTCCCGCAAGAATGGTGGAACAGCACAGTACATCGGCACGAGAACGGTGCGACTTGAACCAGATTATCGAGGCCACTGAGGTGAAGGTTAGCAAGCTGGGGGGCACACCTACCCGGCCTGCAGAGACAGTGGCTCTCTCACTGCTTGCCCGTGGCGGCGGTCAGGAGGGTAACGTTACTTTTCGTGAAGAAGCCCGCGAAATCGCCGTAGCGGTGGATATACTCCGTGACCAGAAGGGTGTTGACGGAGGGAACCGAGAAGATCTGTTTGAGGCCCTCTTGTTCCGAACCTACCAGATCGAGGAGGAACTCCATGCCGGTGTCTTTCAAGGCGTCTACCGTGGCCTCGATGTTCTCCGTGCGAAAGGCGATATGATGGACTCGTGTCCCATAGTTGTGCACGAACTTCTCCGTGGGGCCGGAAGTCTCGTCGTCCACGTACGGATGGATGCCCGAGGTGAAGACGGCCGCGAACTTGCTCCCCGGCAGGCGGGCCACATTGGTGATCGAGTTGAGGGCCTCCACGTAGATGGAGAAATCGAAGCGGTAATTCGTCAGATGCAGGAATTCAATGATGGCCGGATCGCGATCTCTGGCCTCCACACGCGCCGCCGCATGGTCCAATTCCTTGACATTGTCGAGGAAGGGATACTCAGGCTGTCGCAAACGCCAATCCAAAGGCGTGCTCTCGGGTGAGGCGTAGTCCCAGACCGCGCCGGACCACTGGATGAAACCGAAAGACATCCCGCTGAACGTGGACGGGACGGTCTGTATGAACGAGTAGGAGCCGCTGCGAACGATGGTGTCGGAAAGGAAATTCACTCCTCGTGCCTTCTGGATCGCGACGTACCGGTCCAGGTCCGCGGTCTCAAACACCAGGGTCTCCAGCCGCGTATGGGGAAGGCCGGCGGCCTTGGGGAAGGCGCTCACGTCTTCGAAGGGAGAGGCCGTCTTGCGCGACTGGACCAGGAGACTGGCCGAGTCGGCGGCTTTCAGCACACAGGTCATCGTCTGCGGATCTTCAAACGCCGCCTCGAAGCCAAATCCGGTGCGGGCGAGCAACTCCTCTACCGCGGCTCTGTGCCTGAGGGCTTCCGTGTTGAGGATCACGCAGTCCAGGCCGCGGACCAATCCCTCCAATCCGACCGTCTTTCTCTCTTGGACCACGCGCTCGGCCTCGCGTTGCAGAGAGTCGTCGCTGTTGTCAAAGCCGGGGCCATTCGGCCCTGGTGCCCGAGCCCTGGCGTTGTGCACCCGCAGAAAGGCATCCATGCATTTGGAACAAATCCGTTTGGCCATAAGTCCCCCAAATATCTCTTTACCCTGCCTCATATCGCTCATTTGCGTTGCTCCGAACAAGAAAGAGTGTACCGGGCAAGGGCCGGCCGGGCAACTATCTCTGGGAAGAACTGTTGGACGGGATTGTCGTATTCAATTTAAGGATATGGGTCGCCCAGAAAGGCAGGCCAAAGATGGATGGCAAAGCGGTACCCCTTGGGACAGACTGCGACAGTGAACTCCACAAGGAACACTTGTGCTATATCATTTCTCAGGGATTCAGCTTGAGTAACGAGCCGGACTATCGGGTCCTTGTCGAAAATCCCGCGTTCCGATGCGGCCATTGCGGCCGGACAGCGAAGAACGCCGGGAACCTTTGTGTCCCGGTCGGGCTATAAGCGCATCTCTCAGCGCGCGGGATTGAAGCCTTCGCGCATGAATTCCAGGTCGTCCAAGCCGTCGGGGGCGGGCCAGCGGATGGCGTCGGGGTAGGGCGTGTCGGTCATTTGCAGGGTGCTCTTTTGCTTCCACTGGTGCTGGAGGGCGTGCCCGTCGGAGTAGGCCAGGACACTGAGCCGGCCGTGACGCACGACAATGGGGTCCCACCAGCGCGCACCCGACTTCTCCAGGTTCCAGGAGCCCCAGTTCCAGCCGCCGACGTCGGTCTTTTCCTCCAGGAAGACGTACTTGATACCCGGGTTTCTGATCTCCGTGAGCTTCTTGTAGGAGGGGTAGCCCCATTGCTGCGTCATCCAGCTATCCTTGCCGGTGCCGACATCGCCGTTCATGGTGCCGGGGATGCCGTAACTGCGATGGGTCAGCTCGGTGCGGTTCCGGCGGTCGCCGGGACAGTGGTAGAGATCGACATTCTTGACGTAGGGGAACAGGGCGCCAGCCTCGCAGCCGCGGATCTCATCTTCCAGCGTGGCGTTGGCCCGCGCGACCACGGTCCCGCTCAGGGTCCGCGGCAGTTGGACCCAGTCGTAGGCCTTGCTGGGCGAGGAGGAATACCCATCATGGCCGCCGACGAGTTTGTTGTCGTTGTCCTGCGCGTACAGGATCCAGGCGAACACGAGCTGACGCCCATTCGAGAGGCACGCACTGCCCGCCGCCTGTTTCTTGATCCGGCCCAGCGTGGGGATCATGATCGCCATCAGCACGGCAATGATCGAGATCACGACCAGCAACTCGATGAGCGTGAAACCGCTTCGTCTGGCCATCGCGGCGTCTCCCATAATCACGTCCTCCCCGCTCCCCGCCCTTGCCACCGGTTCGTTCTTCCTACTGCCAGTGTACCAAAGATAGGGAAATAAGCAAGAAAATCGCTCTTGCCACGGCCGTGCGTGAAATCTCCTATCTACATCGAGCACCATAGAACCGTGGGCGGGTGCCATGCTTACGCTTGCGTAAGCATGTCTTTCTTCGTGACTTAGGGCAGGGCCACGCGAGCGTAGCCCTGGCACCCGGCAACCGATAAGAGCAGTGCGGCCGCTATCCATCCTGACGTCCGTGGCCTCTCGGTGCACAGAAATGTCGCACCGGGGCCTTGCTCGGCAGTAGATATCACGGTGGATTCGTCGGGCACGCGGGGACCCAGACGCGAAGGAGCGCGTTTGGGGACCCGGCCCAAGCCACACTTGTGGGCAGGGCTTGCAGCGGGCGGCAGGAGGCACTACTATTTCCTGGATGAAAATCGCCGCTCGAGTCATGTCGATAGTGAGATTGGCCGGTCTGCCCAGGCCCTTACAGGTCGGGATCTATGGTCTCGCGGGCGTGGCGGTGGGCCTGACCCTGGTTTTGGTCCGCATCGCCAACGTGACCTCGTACCTGTCGGATGACCCGCAGGCCTGCATCAACTGCCACGTAATGACGGACGCCTACGCGAGCTGGCAGCGGGGCAGTCACGGGCAGGCAGCGGTCTGCATCGACTGTCATGTGCCGCACAGCAGTGTCTTCGCCCAATATGCCTACAAGGGCCAGGATGGGCTGAAGCATTCCTATGTGTTCACAACGCGAGAGGAGCCGCAGGTGCTGGGACTGTCCGCCCGGGCCGTGCCGGTCGTGCAGGCGAACTGCGTCCGCTGCCACAGTCAGCAGGTCATGATGATTTATAATGTAGCCCAGCCGCCCGCGGCTGGGGAGCCACAGCGACGCTGCTGGGATTGTCATCAGGGGATTCATGGCAAGGCACGAAGTCTATCCGCCTCGCCGACAGCATTGCGGCCGGGTTTGCCGGATGCAGGTCTGAAGTAGTACGGGCATCTTGCCCGTGCCACTTGGATGAAGAAAGGAGACCAGGAATGACGGCAGAATCGAGCCGTGAGCCGCAAGACAGAAGACCGAGGACCGAGGACGGAGGACAGAAGGCGGAAGCCAACGGGCAGGGGATTGGCGCAGGAGCCCATCCGTCCTCCGTCGTCCGTTCTCCGTCCTCCGGTTTGCCGCTCTGGACGGGGCTTGCACTCGCTGGGCTGCTTGTGGTGATTGTTGTACTGCTGGGGCTGCTCGCGGTTTCGATCATGGAACGACGTTGGGAGACGCAGCGGCCGGCGCTCGTCGTCAAGCCGATCTCGCCGTGGGAGCCCAATAATGCGGCGTGGGGACTAAACTACCCGGTGGAGTACGAGTCCTACCTGCAGACTCAGATCATGGATACCCGGACCAAGTACGGCGGCGCGGATCCACGCGACTACCTCGCGGCCGATCCCTACCTGGTGATCCTCTTTGCCGGCTATGGATTCAGTGCGGACTACCGGCAGGGACGCGGGCACTACTATGCTATCCAGGATGTGACGGGAACCAAGCGGATCAAGCGACCGTTCAACGCCGCCACCTGCTGGACCTGCAAGAGCACCGATGTACCGCGCTTGATGAATCAGATGGGGATCAAGGAATTCTATGCGGCGAACTTCCACGATCTGACGAAAGAGGTCACGCATCCGATCGGATGCCAGGATTGTCACGACCCGCAGACGATGAGGCTGCAGATCACGCGGCCGGCGCTGAAAGAGGCGTTCGCGGCGATGGGCCGGGACATCAACACGGCGACCCACCAGGAGATGCGCTCGCTGGTGTGTGCGCAGTGCCACGTCGAGTATTACTTTCGGACCGAGGAGAAGACCGGAGAGAAGAATTACTTGGTCTTTCCCTGGCGCAAGGGCACTATGCTCGAAGATATCCTGGCTTACTATGATGAGTTGGATTTCTCCGACTACGTGCATCCGATCTCCGGTACGCCGATCATCAAGGCTCAGCATCCCGATTATGAACTGTATCTGACGGGCATCCACTCGTTTCGGAACGTCTCCTGTGCGGATTGTCACATGCCGTACCACACCGAGGGCGGCGTGAAGTACACGGACCACCATGTGCAAAGCCCATTGCTGAATATCGCGAACAGTTGTGCCGTCTGCCACCGCTGGAGCGAAAGCGATATTCGCAATCGGGTCGAGAGCATTCAACGGAAGGTCGAGAACGCCAAACTGGCGGCGGAAGAGGCCCTCGTGCATGCCCATTTCGACATCGCCGCTGCGGTCCAGGCCGGTGCGACACCTGAGAATCTGGGGGAAATGCGCAAGCTGCTCCGCCGGGCGCAGTTCCGCTGGGATTTCGTCGCCGCGAATAATGGCGTGGGCTTTCACTCGCCCCAGGAATCGATGCGGCTGCTGGGCGACGCCGCCCGTCTGGCGCAGGAGGTCCGGGTGCAGGCCGCACGCCTGCTGGCCCAGCGGGGCATCACCGAGCCACCCAGATACCCGGATGTTTCCACCCGGGAAAAGGCCTGGGAGGTGGCACGGACCTTTGTCGACGGCCAAGGCTTGAAGCTCCTGCCTTCAACGCCATAACGGTTCCGCCGGAGACTGCTGCCTCCTGTCCTTCCCGCGCAGAGCCTGCCCCCGACCTGATCGGGGGCGGGAATCCATTAGCGCCGCGGCTTTCCTGGACCCCCGCCTCCGCGGGGGTGACAAGAAGAGGCCCCACCTCTGTT
>JAMCWO010000022.1:6046-16161 GCA_023481165.1 Planctomycetota bacterium
GTTGCAGGTTCTCGGCGCCTGCCCGCAGAGCCGCCGCGCCGAGGGCGATTTCGGACTACGCGGAAAAATCTTTCGATTTTCCTTGCACAATGAGTCGAGTAAGACTATATTAGTCCTACAAGTGCCAAGTGGTACTATAGAGAACGCTCCGTGCGAGTACGAAAACACGAATGGACATATTACGACGCAATACCGATTATGCCCTGCGGCTGATGGTGGGGTTGGCACGGCATCAGGCGAACGGCGGCTCCCTGTCCACCCGCCTGTTGGCCGCGGAGCAGGAGGTTTCTTATCAACTGGCGTGCAAGCTGATGCAGCAGTTGCACGAGGCCAAGCTGGTGGCGAGCGCCATGGGACCCAAGGGTGGGTTTCGGTTGAACCGTTCCCCGGCCCGGATCAGTCTGCTGGACATCATCGAGGTGGTGCAGGGACCGCTGAGCCTCAATCGGTGTCTGTCTCAGGCGGGGGCGTGTCCACGGGCGAAGGTGTGCCCGATGCGCGGGAGAATCGGTGTGCTGCAGGACCGCATGGGGGAGTACCTGGCCGGCATCACGCTGGAGGAGTTGGCGTCCGAGCGGCGTGCAACGGGGACAACCGGAGAACGGGTATGACGGAGAAACGTAGTAAAGCGAACGTTCTGGAGATTTGTGTGGCCCAGCCGCAGAAGCTGGACGGCCTGATCGAGTACGCCCAGGATTCCATCGTGAGCAAGACCATCCTGGATAAGCCCATCGGGACGATCACGCTGTTCGCCTTCGACGAAGGTCAGAAGCTCAGCGAGCACACCGCGCCGTATGACGCAGTGGTCCAGGTGATCGACGGTCGGGGGCAGGTGACGATCGGCGGCCGGCAGGTCACCGTCACGGCGGGGGAGTTGGTCATCATGCCGGGAAATGTGCCGCACTCGGTCACTGCCGAGGAGCGGTTCAAAATGTTGCTGACGATGATTCGTGCCTGAGTTCAAGGAAAGGAGACTTTTTGCATGAGTATGTTCTGTTATCAGTGTGAGCAGACCGCCAAGGGGACGGGGTGTACCTTGATGGGGGTATGTGGGAAAGAGGCCGAGACCGCCGCGTTGCAGGATCTGCTGATCTATGCGGTCAAGGACATCTCGCGCTATGCGTACCGGGCCGGCCAGTTGGGGGCGCGCGATCGGGATGTGGACGTCTTCACGGTCAAAGCCCTGTTTAGCACGCTTACCAACGTCAATTTCGATCCGGTGCGTTTCGGGGGGTTTATGGATGAGGCGGCCGAGATGAGGACTCGGGCGCAGAAGCTGTACGAGAAGGCGGCGGTCAAGGTCGGCCAGACTCTGGAGCGGTTGGACTGCCCCGTGCGGTGGTGGGAGGGACGCGCTGACCTCGATGTGCTGGCGCACAAGGGGCGCGAGGTTGGCATCGATCAGCGCACAGCGAAGCTCGGCGCGACGACTGCCGGTCTGCAGGAACTGATCATGTACGGGCTCAAGGGCGTCGCGGCGTACACCGATCACGCCCAGATTCTGGGGAAGGAGGACGCGCAGCACTACGCAGCGATTCACGAGATGCTCGACTATCTTACCCGTAAGCCGACCGATACGGGCGAGTTGCTGGGCCGGGCCTTGAAGGTGGGCGAGATCAATCTCAAGGCCATGGAACTACTGGACGCCGCCAACACGCAGACCTACGGCCATCCGGAGCCGACGCAGGTCCGCATCACGCCGGTCAAGGGCAAGTGCATTGTAGTCTCCGGCCACGATCTCAAGGACCTTGAAGAGTTGCTCAAACAAACACAGGGCAAGGGCCTCAACGTCTACACCCACGGCGAGATGCTGCCGTGCCACGCCTATCCGGGCCTGAAGAAGTACCAGCACCTTGTCGGCAATTACGGCGGTGCCTGGCAGGACCAGCGGGCGGAGTTCGGAGAGTTCCCCGGCGCGATCCTGATGACAACCAACTGCCTGCAGAAGCCCAAGGACGGCTACAAGGACCGGATCTTCACGGCGGGCCTGGTGGGCTGGCCCGCCGTGAGACATATTGCCGACCGGGATTTCGCGCCGGTGATCGAGGCGGCCTTGGCCGCGCCGGGATTCCCGGTCGATGCCCCGGCGCAGCATATCACGGTCGGTTTCGGCCGCAACACCGTGATGAGTGTGGCGGGTAAGGTGATTGATCTGGTCAAGCAGGGCAAGATCCGGCACTTTTATCTGGTCGGCGGCTGCGATGGCGCCAAGCCGGGGCGCAACTACTACACGGAATTCGCCGAGCAGGTGCCGGGCGATTGCGTGATCCTGACCCTGGCCTGCGGGAAGTACCGCTTCAATAAACTGGAGTTCGGCCAGATCGAGGGCATTCCGCGCCTGCTGGACGTGGGTCAGTGCAACGATGCGTACTCTGCCGTGCAAATCGCGGTGGCACTGGCCCAGGCGTTCGGGGTCGGCGTGAACGATCTGCCGCTGTCGCTGATCCTGTCCTGGTTCGAGCAGAAGGCCGTGGCGATTCTGCTGACGCTGCTGCACCTGGGCGTCAAGGATATCCGCCTGGGACCAAGTCTGCCGGCTTTCGTAACGCCGGAGGTGCTGAGCGTACTCGTGGATAAATTCGCGATCAAACCAATTACTACGGTGAAAGAAGACCTGGCGGCGACGCTGGGCTCCTGAAAACGTTCGCATTTCGTTTCCTGTCGGGTGGCGTCATCAAGCGACGCTTGCGGGGGCCACCCGACCTTTAGAGTTCGAATGCTGGGGTTGGCGGTCAAGGAGAGAGAAGATGGCCGTGCGAAATATCGTCAGGATTGATGAAGACAAATGTACCGGCTGCGGCCAGTGCGCGACGGCGTGTGCCGAGGGGGCGATCCAGATCGTCGACGGCAAAGCCCGTTTGGTGAGCGATTCCTACTGCGATGGTCTCGGCGCGTGCCTCGGGCATTGCCCGGAAGGAGCGATCACCATCGAGCCGCGCGAAGCGGCCGAGTTTGATGAAAAGGCGGTCCAAACGCACCTGGCCCGGCCGCAGGGGGAGCCGCCGTCGTTTGTATGTCCGGGTATGACAGCGCATCAGTTCCAACGACAGCAGACGCCGCAGCGCGACGCTCCGGCGCAGGATGTTCCCTCGGAACTGACCCATTGGCCGATTCAACTGGCTCTGGTTTCGCCGACCGCACCGCAGTTTGCCGATGCCGACCTGCTGCTGGCGGCGGACTGTGTGCCTTTCGCGGTGGGCGATTTCCACCGGCGCTTTCTCAAGGACCACAGCCTGATTATCGGCTGCCCCAAGCTGGACGACACGCAATCCTATAGCGAAAAATTGACTCACATCCTGCGGTCCAACAACATTCGCAGCTTGATGGTCGTACACATGGAAGTGCCGTGCTGTTTCGGGCTGACGCACCTCGCCCGCGAGGCGATCGCCCGCAGCGGCAAAGCGATGAGCTTTTTGGATATCACCGTCTCTCTGCGCGGCAGTATGATTCGCAGCGAGGTGGTCAAGATGGAACCTGTGGTTGAGGCCAAACGGTAGATTATGCTCGATTTTCTCCTGCGCTTGGTGGTCGATTTCTGGGCGACCGTGGGTGAGATGTCGCCCTATCTTCTATTCGGTTTCTTTGTCGCCGGGCTGCTCTCGGTCTTCGTCTCGCAGAAGATGGTGGAACGGCATCTCGGCGGGCGGGGCTTTCTGCCGGTGCTGAAGGCGACGCTCTTCGGCATTCCGCTGCCCCTATGCTCCTGCGGCGTGATCCCGGTCGCCATGTCCCTGCGTAAGCACGGGGCGAGCAAAGGATCGACCATCTCTTTCCTCTTGTCCACGCCGCAAACGGGCGTCGACAGCATTCTCGTCACGTACAGCCTCCTGGGCCCGGTCTTCGCCATCTTCCGACCTTTAGCCGCGCTCGTCACCGGCCTCGTCGGCGGCATCCTGGTCGATCTCTTCGGGCAAGAACCGGGGGACCTGAAGATGGCGGATGGAGGACAGAGGACAGAGGACAGCGCTGCTCCTAACCCGCAATCCGCAATCATGTCGCCCGCGGCTTTGACCGGGGGCCGCAATCCGCAGTCGGAAGCTGCCGGCGAACACTGCTGCTGCCATCATGCCGTCTCGCCGGGACGCAAGCTCCTCAACGGCCTGAAATACGGCTTCATCTCCCTGCCGCGCGACATTGGCAAGCCGCTCCTGCTCGGCCTGGCGATCGCAGCGTTGATTGCGACAGTCGTGCCGGACGATTTCTTCGCGGCCCGCCTGGGACGCGGTCTGCCCGCCATGCTGGTGATGATGCTGATCGGCATTCCCATGTACGTGTGCGCCTCGGCCTCCGTGCCGGTGGCGGCGGCGCTGATCCTCAAAGGACTCGGTCCAGGGGCCGCCCTGGTCTTCCTCATTACAGGGCCGGGCACCAACGCCGCCGGACTGGCCACGATCTGGAACACCCTCGGCCGCCGCACCGCTATTCTCTACCTCCTGACGGTGGCCGGCTGTGCTCTGGCGAGCGGCCTTGTCCTGGATTCCATCATTCAGAGCATCGATATCGGGGTGGCATCACACATGCATCACATGGGACCAAGCGTCGTTCAGCATCTCTCGGCCGTGGTGTTGTTAGCGGTATTGGGTTATGCGTTTCTGACCGGCCGGCGCCGCCCTTGAGCAGGACGCGTGGATTCCACCTCGGCCGGCCGCCTGCTTTCCTCATTTACTGCGGGAGGACGTGGATCTTCCTGAGACCCGTGACCTTCTTATTCTCAAAGACGATCTCGTACAGCCCCGGCGTCAATGCTTCGGCCGGACCCTTCATCCCAAACGCCCCCGTGGCGGCCGCCAGCGCCCCCACGGCCGTCAGTGTCTGGGGGAACCCGGTGTCCGTGGCGTGCCCGATTTCGATCAAATTCCAGCCGTCCGACAACTTGGCCGTGAACTGGCTGGATGCCAGTCCCTGCCTGGGCCGGATGATATACTCCTGGTTCGGGTCCGGCAGCGACACCACGGTGACAGCCGGCCCCTTGTCCGTCACGGTCACGAGCAGGTACGGCTTGGGCCGGTAGAATCGTATGCCCTCGGTGTTGTCCACCGGCGTCTGCACGCGTGTCACCGTGAATGGTGCGCACCCCGCCAGAGACAGCACCAGCAACGCCAAACCCGGTACTCTGCTCATACGCGAACTCCTTTTCTTGACGCGATACCACGCCGGCCGTCCACACCGCCGGCCGGGCCGCTGGGAATCCAGATACAGAACCAGACGGCATAAGTCAAGGTGTTCGCGAAAGTGGCAGCCTTCATTTATCTGGGCCGCCCCGATTGCCGATAGACCAAGGTGCGAAGCCGAAGGCCCAGTCCAGCCGCAGAGAACGCCCCGGGAAGTTGTCCGGATCGGGGTCGGCGGGCTGTCCGACCTCGGCGAAGAATAGGGCCGGGTCCTGCCGCAATTGTCGACGGGGCTTGAAGGCGTTTAACTCGAATCCTCCTTCTCTTCGGATGGCGCGGGGGCCGTCTCGATGGCCGGGGCCGAGCACAGTCGGGCCGCCGAGCCGGCCCCGCCCACCGATCCACGCTGGCCTCCGGATAACACACGAAACCTGTGGTCACGCGGCTCAGCGTCTGTCCCTCGATTTCACCGAGCAAGGCAGTCGGTTGAGGGGCAGTCCCCGTTCTTCGATGGTCAGCCACCGTCCACGGTCTCGCCCGGTCCTAGCATGCCCAATCTCTTCAACCGGGACTGAATGGCGCTCTCCTCCCTTTGAAAAAGCTCTGCCAGTTCAGAGATATTGGCGCCTCCGGCGAATTCCTTCCGCAACTGTTGATCGTTCTCCGGTGTCCATTTCTTGTATGCATTCGGATGCGTCTGCCGCTTCTCATCAACGCTATATGCCTTGCCTTTTGCCCCTGGGAGATGCATGGTGTTTCGGCTACGCAACCGAAGTGCAAGTCGCCACCACTTCCCTCCAATTCCCAAGAAGCGCATCGCCTTGCCATACCCCTGATTATAGGCTGCAAAATGCTCCTGGAAGATCATCAACCGATGGTGGGCCTGCCGCGAGGTATTCTGTCTTAACTCACTGATAACCAGGTACCTCGTTCCGTCCGTGGACTCCTTCACGTCGAAGAGGTAGGTGCGGCTTCCTGCTGTCACTCTCTCCGTGAATAGCTCTCTTCTTCCTCTGGCCATGTTGTTCTCCGAAGTCGAAATGCCGAGGCTGGCTTATGAATCAGCAACTACCAATCACTGAGTACTTATCTTCACTATAGATGACTCTCGGCTCGGTTTCTTCTACTCGCGTATGTACACAGTCACTAGATCGACGTGGCGTGAGCCAAGGATTCGGAACCGCTCCTCGGCTCTTGTTCTGGCATTATCGACGAACAACGCAATGAACCTTGCTGCCTCCGCATAGTTAGGCCTTCCCGATTCTGAGTCACGCTGTGCCGGGCCTAGTGTCCATCCTTTTCCTCCCACATTGGCCCAACAGAACTTGCCAGGCACACAAATGGTGAGCAGGTTGTGCGGACAAGTGGCGGTGAGTCGATCCACGTCCGGTTCCGCATTTGAGAGCCAACTCATGCCAACCCGCAAACCCAGCAAAGTGCCGTCATCGACCTCAATCTCAAAGTAACGTCTCCGGATGTCCACGTCAAGCTGGACAGGTTTCAGGGACTCTTCATAGTCGGTGATGCTGTGTGTGTCCCAGAACTCCGCCGCCTCTTCGAGCGATTTGAACTCCTCGGGGGGAGGATCAATGCGTTTGTCGTCGCTTGGCATACACACAATCAGAACTTTCCGTTTTCATGATCAGATCCCCCACGGAAAGCTCGTGCGAAGACGCACGACTTGGGAGCGTTTACCGCTTTGTGGGCTTCCAGCAGACAGGAAGGAACGGGCCTGACGAAGCCAAGCCCGTTCTGCTGTATAGCCGCCGGGACGGCGCTCGGGTCGCACGCCTGCGGTGCCCTATCCTCCGCCCCGGCAGGTCTATTGTAGCTTGGCTCTCTGGAATCGGCAAGCCCGCGTCAAAGTCACCAGCGATGGAGTCGTCCGTTCTGCTGGAAGCCCACAAAGCGGTAAACGCAATCCTGCGACTACTACGGTCCGGGACAACTGAGCAAACCGCCACCGTATTCCGGCCGTACCCAGCGGCCCCTCAGTTGCCCGTGGGGGAGACACAACCTTCATCCTCTCTTACGCTCTTGGTTCGTAGCATAGCCAGACATTCCCATTGCCGAAGGCTCGCGTCTTGGTCAATCTCAGAGGCAGCTTTTCTCTAATACCTTCGAACATCGTCCGGCCCTGGCCGAGGACGATGGGGATCGCTACGACCTGATATTCGTCGATCAGACGTGCCTGCGTCAATTGCGAGACGATGGTGCCGCTGCCCATGATCACCATGTCCATGCCAGGCTCTTGCTTCATCCTTCGTACTTCCGCCGCCGGGTCGCTCTTGACCAGCCTCGTATTGTGCCACGATGCGTGATCCAGCGTTCTGGAAAAGACGATCTTCGGCAGGTCATTCATCTGCTCCGCCACAATCGGGTTGCTCCGCATGGCCGCGGGCGTCGGCCAGTAGCCGGCCATCAGTTCGTAGGTGATTCGGCCGAACAGAAGCAGGCCTCCGACACTGGCATTACCCTCGACAAAGTCCTGCCATTCGGCGTCCTGGGCCGTGTTGTGTGCCCAGCTCATGTCGCCGTGGGCATCCACAAAGTAGCCATCCAGCGACACCTGATTGAAAACGGCCAATCTCCGCATGGTGCCTCTCCTATGCTTGCCATCAATCATCTCTTTCTCCGCTTCGCCGGGCGGGATCATTTGCGAATCCATAGCGGCACTTTAAAGCCAAACCGGCCGAAAGACAAGGTGGAAATGGCGGACGAGATAGCCGCCAGACAATCACCGGCAGTACGCCCGGAAACAGCGGTTTCAATGCTGAAAACAGGCATTCACGGCAGCGAGCTATAGCTTCTGCATAGGCTTGCCGGTTGATTCAATTGGAGATTCGTTGTCATCCTCGTCTTCCGGGGGGCCGAAACTTAAGCGCGCCGGACATAGTGCCGATAAACCGTGAGAATGTACTATCTACGATTTGTTATTCACGGTTTGAGCATACGCCGGGCGGTCGTACTGTTCACGGTCTGTGCTTTGGGTCTGGGCTTGGCCGGATGCAGCCCCAAGACCCTGGACCCCGGCCAGATTGGCCGGTTTCGCCCCACGCCGGCGGTCAACGTCATTCTGAACTCGCTCGGCGTGGCCGAAGAGACCCCGGTGGCCTGGGAGAACGCCCAGGACCCGCAGCCGAGCGATGTCGTGACCGTCAAGGAGGACTATGCGCTGCAGCCGGGGGACCTCGTGCGGGTCTCCATCTTCGAGCTCTACCAGGAGGGCGTGCCGCTCGTCAACGACTACACCATGTCCGAGACCGGGAAGATCTCCGTTCCCGATGTCGGCGTGATCCAGGCAGCCGGATTGACCGAGCGGCACTTGGAGGACCAGATCAAGCAAATCCTTTCGCCCGGCGTGCTGCGCAACCCTTCCGTTACGGTGACGTTATTGGATTCCCAGCAGCGGACGTTCTCGATCCTCGGCAACGCGGTCACGCGTCCGAGCCGGTACGTGATCCCGCGCTCTGAGTACCGGCTGATGGACGCACTGGCCACGGCGGGCGCCCAGATGCAGTTCAACGTCAGCAATATCTACGTCGCGCGCCGGACAGAGATGGCCGGAGAATCCGGAGGCACCGGGACGGGCGGGATCAAGAGGCGGACGCCGGAGCTGGACTTGGTCGAGCCGGGAACGTCATCGAGGACGGATGACAGAGGGCAGAGGACCGACAACAGGGGACAGCGGACGGTGGGCACGGGGCGGGGGACCTATCCATCGTCCGGAATCCCCGAGCCTTCCGAGCCGGCCCAGCAGGGCGAGTCCGAGCGGGAAATGCTCGATCTGATCGCTCCCCATGCCCAAAGTAGCTGGCCGCAGAGCACGAAGGTGGTCGGCGCTGTCACACCCAGCACCAGCCAGGACGAGATCCGAGCGTCAGTCCTGCCGCGAGGTTTTCGTGCCCTGACGGGGCGGGGGCGCGGGGACGCCAAGCGTGATGAATCGCAGTCGGGAACCCGTGGTGTCCTCGCCGCACCGGGAGCGCCGGAGGTGTCGTCTCTAGTGGAATTCGGCAACGCCAACATGGGCACAGAGGCGCAGGAGGTCACACCTGTGC
Organism: Planctomycetota bacterium; assembly: GCA_023481165.1. Classification (GTDB taxonomy): domain Bacteria; phylum Planctomycetota; class Phycisphaerae; order Sedimentisphaerales; family Anaerobacaceae; genus PLanc-01. The sequence continues at coordinate 15,219 of JAMCWO010000022.1, forward strand.
CGGCGGCGTCCAAACCGCAGGCGCGAACCGAGTGGATCTTCCGGGACGGCAAGTGGGTCCAGGTCACCATCACGGGCCAGGGGCCCTCGACGCCAAATCCCGCGTGGGGGAGCCCCCAGGAGAGCCGGCCGGCGGGAGCCCCGGGGATGGCCGGCAAATCCGCCGCGGCGTCTGCCCAGCCGGGCGGGATCGAGTGGACTCTCCGCGACGGTCAGTGGGCCCCCAGGCAAAAAGGGGTACCTCCAGCCGTTCCGCCGCCGGTCCAAGTCCGGCCGTCAGCTCCCATCAGGCCGCCTGAGATGGTACGGCCCCGGGATCAGAGGAAATTGCCGATGGACCAGGAGTGGGAGCAGGCGATCCAGACGCGTCTGATCCGTATTCCCGCCGACAAGCTCCTCGCCGGCAACCCGCGCTACAACATCATCATCAAGCCGGGCGATACGATCCACGTGCCCGTCGATGTCATCGGCGAGTTCGCCATCACGGGCAACGTCAACCGCAGCGGGTACATCGATATCACGGGCCGGCCGATGACGCTGAAGATGGCGATTGCGGCGGCCGGCGGCCTGGGTCCTCTCGCGAATCCGAAGAACGTGGAGGTCATCCGGCGGATCGGTACGGCGCGCGAGGAGATCGTGATGGTCAATCTGGACAAGATCGCCAGCGGCGAGCAGCCCGACTTCTTCATCAAGCCGAACGATCTGATCAACGTGGGGACCGACGTGACGGCCCGCTGGAAGGCGGTCTTGCGGAATGCCTTCCGCGCCGCCTATGGCTTTGGCTTTGTCTACGACCGGAACTTCGCCGATATCGATTACGGCACAGGTTTTCCCTGGTTTCACAACTATTGATGGACCTAACGCAACCTCCGATAAAACCTATCTGCAAAACACCAGGAGCGTCGCATCAGCCAGCCGCGCCAGCATCTTCACGTCGCTGACCA
>JAMCWO010000059.1 GCA_023481165.1 Planctomycetota bacterium
GTATATGCCGGAAGTCGCTTACGATGTTGTGGTCATTGGGGCCGGCCCCACCGGCGAGAACGTGGCCGACCGGGTCGTCAAAGGAGGCCTTCGTGCCGTCCTGGTGGAATCCGAGCTGGTCGGTGGGAACTGCTCGTATTTCGCCTGCATCCCGAGCAAGGCGCTGTTGCGAAGTCCCGCGGCGCTGGCAGCCGCCCGGCGGGTCGAGGGGGCACAGCAGGCGGTGACGGCGCCCCTGGATGCCGGCGCCGTGTTGGAGCGGCGCACACGGTTCACCGAGGGATGGCACGACGATACGCAGATCCAATGGGTCAAGGGAGCGGGTATTGATCTGAGGCGAGGTCGCGGGCGCCTGGCCGGCCTGTGCCGGGTCGAAGTGGAATCCTGCCGCGGCGATGTCACGCTCTTGGCCGCTCGGTATGCCGTGGTGGTTTGCACCGGCAGCGCTCCCTTGATTCCTCCCATCTCGGGATTGGCACAGGGCTGGCCCTGGACGAACCGGGAAGCCACCGCGGCTGGGCGCGTCCCGGATCGGCTGGCCATCCTCGGGGGAGGAGTCGAGTCCTGTGAAATGGCGGCGGCCTGGCGGGCGCTGGGGAGCAGAGAAGTCACGGTAATCCAACGCGGCCCGCGACTCCTGAGCCGCTTCGAGTCCTTTGTGGGCGAGCGGATCGCGGCCGCCCTGCGGGAACAAGGGGTCACCGTCCTCACGGGGCGGAGCCTTCGGCGGGTGCACCGGTGGTCCCAGAGTTCCCCCGTGCAGCTCTGGTTGGAGCGTGCCGACCGTGTGACCGAATCGGGCGTGCCGGACCTGGAGGCAGATGAGATTCTGGTGGCCACCGGCCGAACCCCGGCCACGAAGGACCTCGGCCTGGAAACGGTCGGCCTCAAACCGGAGGACTGGCTCCACGTGGACGACAGTTGTCGGGTCGCCGGGATCGACGGCGGCTGGCTCTATGCGGCGGGCGATGTGACCGGGCAGGCGCTGCTGACGCACATGGGCAAGTATCAGGCCCGCGCCTGCGGCGATGCGATCGTGGCCCGGGCCCAAGGCGAACTGGATGCTTCCCCGCCGCCGGCGTGGAGCCGCTGGGCGGCCACGGCCGAACACGGGGCGGTGCCGCAGGTCATCTTCACCGATCCGGAGGTGGCGACTGTCGGCCTGACCGAGTCTGTGGCACGCCGTGCCGGTCTTTCCCACCATGAACGAAATATGGCTAAGGCTGTTGGAGACCTACGGGAGGTAACCGTCAAGAAGGAGGTGGCCTATGGCGAAGCCGGATCAAGTGCTGCGGGGACAGCTTTTGGCGCTGTTGGAGGGCGGTCAGGCGCACATGAGCTTCGACGATGCGGTCGCGGGTTTCCCCATGAAGGAGATCAATCACAAGGTGCCGTACGCCAGCTATACGATCTGGCATGCGCTGGAGCACCTGCGCCGGGCACAGCGGGACATCCGCTTGTTTGTCGAGGACCCGGATTATGTCTCGCCGGACTTCCCGAGCGGATATTGGCCCAAGGAAGATGAAGAGGCCACCCCCGCCCGGTGGCGCAAGACCATCGCGGGAATTCGCAGTGACCTGGAGGCGGTGAAGGGCTGGGTCAGAAACCGCAAGACCGATTTCTTCGGCGACATCCCGCACGCACCCGGCTACACCATCTTCCGCGAAGTGCTGCTCGTGGCGGACCACAACGCCTGGCATACGTCGGAACTCGTTACGTTGCGGCGGGTGCTGAATCTCAAGCCGGTCAAGGAATACTGAGAAGACGGAAATCAGAGGCCGGAGAAGGAAATCCACCCGTTCTTCGCTATCCGTCCTCCGTCATCTGTCCTCTGTCGTCCATCATTTGGCCGGGGCGTTGCGGACGCAGCGGAAGCCGTAGATGTCGTAGCCGAAGCAGACGTCCACGTAGCCGGGGTTCTCGTTGTTGCGGTAGCCGCTGCGGCAGTTGGTGTCGCTGAACTTCCAGGCGCCGCCGCGCACGACTTTGGCGTCGCCTTTTTCGGGCCCGCGCGGATTCTCTCTGGGCGACTCCGGGTAGTAGTCGACCTTGTAGTAGTCGTTGCACCACTGCCAGACATTGCCGCAGATGTCGTACAGGCCCCAGGGATTGGGCTTCTTCTGGCCCACCGGCTGGGGGTGCCCGCCGGAGTTCTGGTCGAACCAGGCGTAATCGGCCAGTCCGGAGACGCTGTTGCCGAAGAAATACGGGGTGCGGGTCCCCGCGCGGCAGGCATATTCCCACTCGGCCTCCGTGGGCAGACGATAGCCGTTGGCCTCGAAGTTGCACTGCCAGGTCGTGAGGTCGTAGCAGGGTGTCAGGCCCTCCGCGCGGGAACGCTCATTGCAGAACTTCACACAATCGGACCAGCGCACCCCTTCGACGGGGTGCTTGGGGTTCTTCCAGCGGGAAGGGTTGTCCTTCATGAGCTTCTCGTACTGCTCCTGTGTCACGAGACACTTGTCCATGTAGAAGGGGCTTATCGCGATCTCGTGGGGCGGCGCATCCGGCTCATCCTTGTCGCCCATCGTGAATTGCCCGCCCGTAATCAGGACCAGCGCATCATCTTTCGATTGTGGATTGGAGCCGGCGCTGGATGCCTTTGGAGTCTCGGCAGCCGGCTTTCGCTGACAGCCTTGGATCAGCAGCAGAGTCCCCGAGAGGAGAAATGCCACGGCGATGACGTGCTTCATAATGGTCGATTCCCTGTGTCTCTTATACTTAATAGTTCGGCCAGATCTCGTAGCCGTCGGGGTTGCGCAGGCACTGACGGCAACGGCGGCGGATCTCCCGCGCCACGTCCACCGCCTTAGGCTGATTCAGGCAGCCGTAGCCGGCCTCCTGGAACAGCTTGCGGACGATGATGTGGTACTCCGCAAGGACACCATCCTGTGCGCCGCCCATCCCGCGCCAGTCTTTGCCGAGGTCCAGACAGGTCGACAGGTTCTTGGGGTCCTTTTTCTGGAGCAAGGCGAGAGTCTTGCGCGATAGCTCAGCGGCATATTCCAGCGATTTGATGTTCTCTTTCTGTGTCTCGTACAACTCGCCGATGCGCTGGACGATCTGCGTCAGGCTCTCGAGATATGTTTTCAACTCAGGCTGAGAACTCGCCGTGGTGCGGAGGAACTCGGTCATGTCGTCGGCGAAGGCCCGGTATTCGTTCAGCCGCTCGACGTGCCGCGTGACGAAGTAGACCATGTCGCCCACAGCGCCCTCGATGTACTCCTTCTTCTCGATTTCCTGGCCTGCTTTGAAGACCGCCTCGATGGCCTCGGTGCAGCCGCAGGTGCAGGCCCGGCGAATCCCGATGGCGCCCCGCCGATGGTGGGTCCGCAGCTTCTGGCCGGCAAGATCGAGGATGCTGTCGCACATCGGGCGGCCGAGCGTGGCTTTCATGATGTCTACCGGCGTCAGGACCGAGGCGGGCGTGTCCTTGCCTTCCAGGAAATAAATGATCGACTCGCCTTTGGGCAGCACTTTCTTGCCGAGGCGGAACCAGGCGGCGTCTCCGTTGAACCAGAGGGGGTAGTTGTACATGCCCGCCACGCCGCGCCAGATCGTGCCCGCCGGAGCCGCGCGGAAGGTGTACGTGGTTCGCACCTCCCCCTCCCACAACTGCGTGACCCATTTGGCCGGGAAGGGTCTCTTCCATTTGCTGGCCACGTCCTTTTCCAGATACGACACGCCCAGCGGCTCTTTGTGCCAGATGCCGGGCGCCTCCAAAAGGGAAACATAAAGGCTCTGTCCATCATTGTCGAAGGCAATGGACTCGATCAGCCGGCCCTCCTGGCCTTGCCGGCTCAGTCCCAGCTTCATCTGCTGCTTGCCCTTCGGCCAGGTCATGACCAGTACGCTGGTTTCCCCTTTGAGCAATCCGAGGAAGAGACTCTCGCAGGGGACGTCGAGCACGCTATCCGACGGATACTGGCCGGGGGCGACGACAAGGTCATCCCCGACAAAGCCGGGCAATACGCCGTACTCGATCGTGCTCCGCAGACTGATCCCTTTCATTGTTGGGGCAGGCTTGATCTCCACAATTGGTGTCTTGCCGAAGGCCAGAACAGCGGACGTATCACCGCCTTTAGCCCCGGTGGAGAAGGAAACCTCCAGGGCCACATCATCGCCGGTATTCTGCAGGACTATGCAGCGGCTGATCGATTTGAATCGCGAATCTCCAATCTCAAATTTGGCATTCTTTGAGGAGACGACCACTTTCCCCTTGGCCGACCGCACCACCGCGGTCAGGTAACCGTTCTCGACCACCACATCGCCCTGGAAGGCGTATTCCCGCCCATAGTAGCCCGGATCGGAAGAGGATTTCAGCGGGTCGGCTTCGAGCAGCAGGAGATTGGGAGGCACGGCCCTCCAACTTGTTCGATTCGCGAGATCAATCGTGTCCCCGAGAGGCGATCCCGTGTCCCAAAGTGTGACGGGATGTGTGGAGGTGGCGGATTGAGCGCGTCCTGTGCTTGAAAGCCCCAGACTTATCATCGCGGCGGCCAGCAGGACAACGCAGTTGCGATGCGACTTCATAGCTCGTGTCCCTTCCAGGGGTTGCACTACTGTTCGAAACATCGAAGAGTGACCACGCCGCATTGTAGCTTGGGCGGTCGAAGAATCAAGGGCGTACCGGGGCGTCATCATGCCTTCGGTCTCGTGGCCTGAACGTGCCGGCGGGCCAGCTCGGAGCACATGACCCATGCGAGATCTTTACCGAAGACCTGTTGGATCCGCGCAGCCAGGGCCGCGAGCCCTTCCAGGCCCAGGCCCGTGCCTTGAGTGTAGAGCGACTGCCAGTGGGTTACCAGGACGATTGGATGGCCCGACTCCATCAACTGGCGAATCCGCCCGGTGCGGCCGTCGGCCGAGACGAGCCGGTCGATGCCGCGCTGGATGAAGGCCCGCCGCTCTTCCTTGGGCTGCTCCATGCTCCAGAAGATGTCTGTCGAGTTGGCGGGTACGCTGACCACGACCTGGCCGCGCGTCGTGTCCTCGTACTCGATGGAACACTGCCGGGGCGCGTCCCAGGAGGTGGCGTGCAGAAAGTACCAGGTGAGCTTGCGTTCGAAGACCTTCCATTGGGCTTCGCCCAGGGCCTGGGCATACTTCTTCTCCACATCGATGCCCGAGACCCACGGTGACGTGATGCCGGTGGCCGGCAGGCCCACGTTCTTGAGGATTTGGAACGCCAGGATGAAGTACTCGACGATCTCGTCGGGCGGCGCTTTGGAGATCCAGACGTCCTCGTAAATGTGCTGGAAGCCCTTGGTCTTGAGGTTGTACGCCTGCATGTGGGTGAGGAACTCCGGCGTGATGTCAAAGCGCGGCGCGATCCCCTCGCGCACGAGCTTGAGCCAGTCCGCCAGATGCGCCGCCGGGACGCGCTTGAGGGTTTGATCGACCCGCCCCAGGCAACTCGGCATGGGAATGACCGTGAACTTGCCGCGGATATCGAACTGGTTGAAGGTGTCTACCACGCGCTGCGTGAACTCGCGCGGGACGAGGAACGGGGTCTCATAGCCGGGCAACTCGTAAAACAGCGGGTCCACCGGCGACCCATCGTCGATGATCAGCGCCATGGGAGTTTTTCCCGACCGGCTCAGCGTCCCCGCCGTGGCGGGGCGTACTTCCTGCGCCAGCGCCTTTCCCCAGGTGGTCGAGAGCACTCCCGCCGTCACAGCAGTTCCGGTCTGTTCCAGCAGTCGCCGGCGCGAGATGGTTCTGTTCCTGATTGCATACTTGTTCATTTGCGGTTCCTCCTATGGGCTTGTGGATCGCAGCGATCTGCGGATCCGGGCAGCCTTGTCGAAGATCTCCTGCCTGGTGATGCCCGCCTCATCGTACATGGCGAAGATGTTCTCATCCGGCGTCTCCGGCGGCACCGTATGCGAAGCGGCGAGAATATAGCCGCCGCCGTCGGCCGTCATTCCTTCGAGCAGTCGTGCCGTCGCCTGTCGGACCTGATCGGCCGTGCCATGGGGCAGGACGCCCTGCGTGTCCACCCCGCCCATGAACGCCAGGTCGCGACCGAATTCCTTCTTCAACTCCAATGGATCCATGCCGGGACAGTTGCATTGGACGGGATTGAGCACCTGGACGCCGATCTCGATGAGGTCGTCGATGATCGGCCGGATCGTGCCGCAGGAGTGGAACGCCACGTAGATGCCGTGCCGTTTGCCCACATCGGCATTCTCCTTCAGCAGAGGCTTGACCATGTCCCGCCAGATCTGCGGGCTCATCAGCATGGCGCACTGGCCGCCGGCGTCGTCGCCCAGCCAGAGCCAATCCAGCTTGAAGCGCTGGCACGCCGCTTCGGATAATTCGATCGAGAATTCCGTGCACCGCCTCATCATCTCCTGCGTTAGCCCGGGGTTCAGTACCATCTCCATCAGGGTCTTTTCCATCCCCCGCAGTCGCCACCACATCTCGAAGACACAGGGGGAGACATCGCAGCCTACGAAGTACTCATCCGCGCACTTCATCACCGGCTGCATCAGGTCCACGAGCGGATCGATCCGGTCGTACGGGAACTTGTACCGCAGCATCTGCTTGTCGCCGGCGCTCGCCAGGGGGTACTTGGAGATCTGATTGAAGCCATCGATGCGGGTCCATTCGACGCCCCAGTCATCCACGTGGGACTGGCCGTCGCGGTCGTGCACGATGCCCTCCATGGGGTGATTGTTGCTCACCCAGGCCTGGCGGATATCATCACCCATGACCAGAGAGACATACTCGGGAGGGATCTCCAGCAGTTGGCCCAGGCGCCGGCGGGTCTGCGGGTGGTACCACATGAAAATGGGCACACGGTCCACGGGTTGGCGTTCCAGCGCCCGGTGCACACGTTCTTTCGAAGTCATGGCCAATCTTCCCCCAAGATCAGGGCAGGGTCAAAAGCGGGTTCGCCCGTCGTGCGCGGGAACAGACGAAGGATGGTATCGAGGTCCGGCGTGCCAGCGATCTTTCGGCGGACGGGATCCTCTCGCATCGCCAGCCACTCGGAAGCGGATGCCGCCTTCGCCTCATCACTCCCAGGAAAGCGTGAAATTCCGGCGCCGGCAAGCAGGGAAACGCATGTCCCCATGAAAGTCCGGTGCGGCATTGGCGGGATGTTACTCATGTACTCAGGGTTTCTTATCTGGTTTGGGGGCCTTTGCCTCGGCCTCGCGCCTTTTCTCGTGTGCCGTCTTGATCATGTCGGCGATATCATAGCCCAGCGGCTTGCCGGCGTCATACTTCTGGCGGGCCGAGATGACCGCCTCCTCGACCCCGGGCGGCAAGCCTCCGTTCTTGCCCGCTTTGTCCGGCGGCAGCCACCAGTTCATCCGCTCACTATAGCACCAGACGTACTCGTCCGTGGTAGTCAGGGTGTAATAGACGTTGTGCTCGAAGAACTTCAATTGCTGGTCGGGGGTCAGGAAGTTGCTGGTGACCTTTCTGTCCGCGCGTTTGGCCAGTTCCTGATCGATGTACAGCGCCATGCCGGCTTGCACGTTGGTGTCGTACTTCCTCCGCAGCGGCTCCGGCACGAGGGTCTGTGCCCGCTGCCGCATCAGGTGGTAATCCTTGTAGAATTCGAGCGGGCTCTCATGGTAGTAGGCCGATTCGTTGCCGTCGATCAGTACGGTGCCGGGCGCAGCGCCTTCGAGCATGCCGACGACGAACGCCGGCAGCAGGGCGTACGAGCTCTTCTGGAGTCTCTGGACGCGAACCACCGGATCGGGCTCATCGACGACGTTCGGGAACAGGGCCATCAGAAAGAAGCTCAGAACCTTCAGTTCCTTCTTGTGTTCCTGCAGGGCGACGATGAATTGCTGCCCGCGCTGGCGGACCTTGTCGGCCACCTGGTCGAACGGTTTGCCCTGGTACGAGCCCGGATAGGCCCAGGGGTTTTCTCCATACGGCTCGGGATCGAAACAGACGCCGACACAGTGGGCGCCTCTGACGGCCAGCGAGAACAGCTTCATGTTCTCCGTGATGACCTGCCACTGGTCCTCGTTGAACCAGTCCATCTTCCATCGATTGGCGGCGTAGACGGTCAGGAAGTTATCCGTAAACTTCTGCCATTGGATCTGCCCGAGGGTGTCCAACTGGGGCTGAAGCTCGGCCTTATTCCAAGGCCGGACATCGAACACATGGTCGAAGCCTTTCGTGCGGAAGATGAGACCCTCGAACGGCCGCTTTTCCATCTCGCGGATATTGTCCCGCACGAAGTCCGGGTAGGGGACATCCCACCCATATTCGATGATCTTCTTCTTGAGCCGCGGCTGAGCGTTCAGGCCTTCAACCAGAAAGAGAGATAACGTGAACACCAGCGCGATGGGCAACTCGCGTTTCACGAGCATAGACAGACTCCCGTGTAGGATGGGCTTTAGCCCATGCTGCCTTTGTACCGCTGCCAACGAGTGTCCGCATGGGCTGAAGCCCATCCTACGAACTCCCGGACGACGTCTTCACGCCGACTTGAGCTGATCCCGGTTGACGTAGACCTTCTCGATGGCGTCGGCGATCTCAACCATCACTTCATGAGATGCCAGCAGGGGACCCGAGGCCCAGATCATCGCCATCTGCTCGCAGACCTGGTCGCACTTGGGGCACGCGCTTTCCTCCCGGTACTTCCGCAGCCGCGCGGGCGAATACATGGTCTGGTAGACCCTGGTCTTGAGGACGTTCTCGATCCACGGCTCCCGGTGCAGCCCCTTGGCGATGTACGGGCTGAGACTGACGCCTTCGGCATTGAGGGCCTTGAGGAACGTGGCGCGGTCGATGCCGTTGAGGTGCTCCTTATGGTATGACATCGCGTACAGATAGAAGGAGCCGGCGTTCGTGCCCTCGTACAGCTTCTGGGGAACCAGGCAGGGGATGTCCTTGAGCCTCTTCGTCAAGTAGGCGGCATTCTCGTTACGGCGGGCGTGACGCTCCAGCACTCCCGGCCACTGGCCGAGCAGGACGGCCGCCTCGAACTCGTTCATGCGGTACTTGGGCCCGATGGTCTCGGTGAGACCTTGGCGCGAGGTGCCGTGGTTGTGGACGGTGTAGCACTTGTCCATGAGGGCCTCGTCGTTGCCGATGATGGCGCCGCCCTCGCCGCAGGCGAGCACTTTGCTCGACTGGAAGCTGAAGCACCCGACATCGCCGATCGTGCCGAGCTTGCGGCCCCGATGCTCAGCCAGATGCGCCTGGGCCGCATCCTCGATCACCTTGAGGTTGTGCTTTTGGGCGATGGCCATGATGCTGTCGATGTCGCAGGGCTGGCCCATCATGTGAACCGGCATGATGGCCTTGGTATTCTCGTTGATCCTCCTCTCGACATCCGCGGGGTCGAGTTGGAAAGACTCGGTGTCGAGGTCTGCCATGACGGGCAGCGCCCGGGCCGAAAGAATCGAGGCGATGGTCCCCGGATCGGTGTAGGGCGAGGTGATGACCTCGTCGCCGGGACCGATTCCCAGGGCTTCCACGCAGGTGTGAAGGGATTGGGTCCCGGACCCCGTGGCCACGCAGAATTTGGCCCCGGTCAGCTTGGCCCATTCCTTTTCGAGGGTGACCACCGCGTGGGCGCCGCCCTGGATGCGGCACCAACTGCCGCTGCGAGCCGTCTTCTCCAAGGAGTCGACGATCTTCTGATCGCAATACGGCCAGTCCGGCAGGGACTTGTTCTTACGGACCGGCGTGCCGCCAAGGAGCGCCAGCGTGCTCGCTTTCTTGGTCAGGTTCCCATAGGCGGGAACGGTTTTCGAGACCGCCGCGGCCAGAGATCCCGCCGCGGCCGCCGCGATGAACTGCCGTCTTGTCCAATCACCGCTCGTCATTTTCGCCCCTTTCAAGGAAGTAGGATAGACAGAGTTTGATCTTTGCAGGTCGAAGTGTCAAGGGGAAGTTTGAAGTGGTACAATATCCCGGCAAAAGACCGTTGGACCAAGAAGGGGACACACCACCATGAGCACATGCACTTCTGACTTCAAGCTTCACACTTCCAACTTCAAACCTGCGCTCCTCGGCCTTCCCACGCTTGTCATGTTGCTGTTTTGCCCTCTCAGCCAGGCGGCTCTCAAAGGCGGGGCCGCCAAGGTCGAAATCACGCCGCCGCTGGGGGTCACGCTCATTGGGTCGTACGGCAAGCCGAGCGATAGCGTGAGGGACGCTCTCTACGCCAAGGCGCTGGTGCTCAGTAACAGCCACAACACGATCGCGATCGTCGCGGCCGATCTGCTGTACACGCCTCTGGAAGAGATCACCGATCCGGTGCGCACGATTGTCCATGAGAAGCTTGGTATCCCCAGGCAGAATATCATGGTTTGCGCCACGCACACCCATTCGGGCCCGGAGGTCTTTACCCGGTCCAAACTGCCGCCCAAGAGCCGAGTCCCCGTTTCGGATCTTGCCCAGTCCTATCTTCAGGTGCTCATCAGGAAGATGGCGGATGCCGTGGTGATGGCTCATCAGAATATGCGGGACGTGAAAATCGGAGTCGCGGCGGGGGAGGTCCCGGAAGTCCTCTTCAACCGCCGGCCGGTGGGGAAGGATGGGCGGGTCAAGACGGCCTTCACGCTGCCGCCCGAGGTTGTGGCGACCCGGCGGATCGAGCCAGCGGCCGATGGCGAGGTGTGCGTGAGGTTCACCTTCTCCTCGAAGGGCGTCCCGTTGGAATTCGGCTGTGTCGATCCGCGCGTCTTCGTCCTGCGGATGGAAGATGCCGATGGGCGGATTGTCGGCTCCCTGGTGGATTTCGGCTGCCATCCCGTCTCGATATACCCATCTTGCCCCACGGCGATATCGGCGGATTATCCCGCTTTCCTCACCCGTGTCGTGGAGCAGGCAGAGGGGGGAGTCTGCCTTTTTACGCTCGGACTGGCCGGAAATACGGTGCCCATCCAACGGGGTACCGGACCCCGCGAGCAGATCGGCAAGGCGGTAGGGGCGGAGGCGATCAGAAAACTCCAGTTCATCACGGCCACCAGCGATGCTGCTCTGAGCGGGATGTGCCGGCAGGCCACGTTTCCGATGAGAAAGACCGCCTCCGACAAAGCGGATGCCACTGACGCACAGTCGATCACGACCGAGATTCAGGTCTTGAGGCTGGGGGACATCTACATCCTCGGTCTGCCGGGTGAGGTCCTCGTCGAAGTGGGCCGGGAGATCCGCAAGAAGGCGGGGATTGAGAAGCTCCTGATTACGACAGTGACCAACGATACTATCGGATACGTGTGTCACAGTCGGGCGTATGACGAGGGCGGCTACGAGCCGGAGTCCGGCGCCAGCCTGGCCCAGGGGGCCGGCGAGATTATGGTGCGGGAGGCATTGGCACTCCTTGCGCAGATCAAGTAGCATGGGCGGGATGCCCATGCTACGAAAGACCCGGCGGGAGAAGTGAGGTTTTGTTCCTTGAAAGGGCGGGGATTCCGGGTAGACTGTCCTGACGGGGGGACAGGGGATGGAAGAGAAGGCAGTTGGAACGGCCGGTTATTTAAGGAGTACGCATCATGGTGCAACGAACACGCCGAGAATTCCTGCAAGGTTCGCTTTCCGCCGCCGCGGTGCTTTGGGCCGCCCCTATGTTCAGCGGGCGGGCCGGGGCGCAAGCGGCGAGCGCCAACGACAAGCTTCTGTGCGCGGTGATTGGCTGCAACGGCCGCGGGGGCGATCACATCAGCAGCCTGTCCCGCCGCAAGGATTGCGAAATTGCCTATATTGTCGATGTCGATGAGAAGGTGGGTGAAAAAGGCTGCAATGCCGTTGAGAAGAACACCGGCCGACGCCCGAAGTGGGTCAAGGACATGCGTCAGGTCTTCGACGACAAGTCCATCAACTTCATCACGACCGCCACGCCGAACCATTGGCATGCCCTGTGCGGCGTGTGGGCGATGCAGGCCGGCAAAGATGCCTATATCGAAAAGCCGATTTGTCACGACATTCCCGAAGGCGCTGCTCTAGTGGCCGCCGCGAAGAAGTACGGACGGATCTGCCAGGTCGGGACGCAATGCCGCTCGAACCCGGCGGTCCAGGAGGCGGTGAAGTTCATGGCGGCCGGCGGCATCGGCCAAGTCAACTTCGCCCGAGGACTGTGCTACAAGCGCCGCAAGTCCATTGGGGCCTTGGGCGACTACCCGATCCCGGCCCAGGTCGATTTCAACCTGTGGAGCGGCCCGGCCCGATACACGACGCCCAAGCTGACCCGGCCGAACTTTCATTATGACTGGCACTGGCAGCGGTTGTACGGCAACGCCGACTCGGGCAACCAGGGGCCGCACCAGGCGGACATCGCCCGCTGGGGCCTGGGCCTCAACCGCCATCCGAACAGCGTGATCTGCTACGGCGGCCGCCTGGGCTACCAGGCCGAGCGCAAAGACCCGAACTACGTGGATGCCGGCGACACGGCCAACACCGAAGTCGCGATCTACGATTACGGCGACAAGTGCATCGTCTTCGAGACCCGCGGCTTGTCCGTCGATGATTCCGCCGATGAGGAGATCAACAAGCTGTTCGGCAAAGCCAAGGGCAACAAGATCGGCGTGGTCTTCTACGGCACCGAGGGTGTGCTGGTCCAGCGGGAATACACCTACTGCATCGCCTTTGATCGCAAGGGCGACCCGATCAAGGAGTTCAAAGGCGGCGGGGACCACTTCGGCAACTTCATTCAGGCCGTGCGCAGCCGCCAGGCCGAGACCCTCAACTCCGATGCCTTCCAGGGCCATCTTTCCGCTGCCCTGGCGCATCTGGCCAACATCAGTTACTATGTGGGCGAGAAGAACAAGGTGACCGTGGCGCAGGCCAAGGCCCTGCTGGAGAAGATCAAGAGTCGGGACGACAATATCGCGACCTTGAATCGCACCGTGCAGCATTTCAAGGACAACGGCGTCGATCTGGACAAGACCCCGATGTCGATGGGCCCGCTGCTTCAGTTCGACCCGCAGAAAGAAGTGTTCACGAACAGTGCGGCGGCCAACAAGATTCTCCATCGGCAATACCGCAAGCCATTCGTCTGTCCGACGGCCAAGAAGGTATAGGGGAAAGCCTCATTGTAGTGACGCCATGAGGCGTTTCCTGGGGTTCCCAGACGCGATTCATCGCGTTTGGAAACCCTTCCTTATGCCCTTACGGGCACACTACGAACGTAGGACACTCAGTATGTGCCAAGCCTCTCTGCGAGGTCAGTGAGTCGCCGGAGTCGCTCGGGCTTGACATGAGGGGCGACGCTGCAGGCGGAAGATAGGATGTAGCCGCTGCTGGGCTTGCCGATTCGGATTCTGTCTTCGACCGCCCGCTCGAAGGTCGTCTCATCGGCGTGGAGCATCTCGTTGACCGAGTCGAGATTGCCCTTGAAGAAGAATCGTTGGCTGTACTGGGCCTTGGCCTGGGACAGGTCCACGGTCCCCAGAGGAGGGGGATCGAGCGTGTCGATTCCATCCACCGCGGTCTCGGCCATCAGGTCCAGGCGGTCGCCGATCGCGCCGCAGGTGTGGACATACGATTTGCAGCCCTTCCCACGAATCGCGCGAAAGACCTCATCCTCGTAGGGCATGACGAATTCCCGGTACATCGGGCGGCTGATAAAGCCGGCTCCCGCGAAGGCCGAGCTGACGAGGATGGCATCGGGCCGGTGCGCGCCGTACAATTGCACTTGGGCGAGCGCATTTCTCGTGAACAGGGCGAGAGCTTCGTGGCACAGCTTCGGAACATCGACCAGGGCCATCAGCGCCTGCTCGTACCCGAAGAGTTCCATCAGATGGGTGAACGGCGAGAAGATTTCCACGTGCACCGAGATATCCGAAACACTCCGCTGGACCACCTCAAGCGCGGCGGTAAACCATGCCGCATAGGCGGCAGGATCAGACAGGTCGGCACCCGGGGCGATGTCCCAAAGCTCCGGCGTGTGCCAGGTGTTCCAGACATATCCTGGTATTCTCTGGATAGCCGGATCGTGGAGGTCGACGGACCTATAGTTGGCGCGCGGCAAGCGGCCACCGTCCGAGAGGAACGTCTGCGGGTTGTCATCCGGTGGGAACATCGTCTGGAGGCCCGATTTCCAGCGGAGGCGCTCCCCATCCGGGTTTCTCTGATGGCACTCGATTCGGCTTTTCCAATCAGGCGGTCTGCCGGGGATGTTCACCAGGATGCCGTCGAATCGGTACCTGCGCTGCAACTGGATGAGCGCCTGCGCGAACGTTTGGGAATCGAACCAGATATCCGACGGCGCTGCCTCGCAGTGAAGGAAGTAATGACCGAGGGCAAGCTGGCACATCACCGGAACACGGTCCGGCTCCCGATGATTCATCGCCCGCGACATACGCTCTTTTGAGTTCATGGTCCTATTGTACCCGCGGGGCGCGCAGATACATAGGATGGGCTGGATTTCGAGCGGCCGGGATTCAGTGTTGTCGCACGCGTGCCGGCCCGCGGATCTGTGCGTGTCTGAGCCGGCAGTCTCGGGGGAGAATCGTGCCCTCGTTGTGCCAGCAGACGTAACACTCGGTCGGCCGGACCCGCTGCCCTTGCTTATGACAAAGCACGGCGTACGGGCAGCCCGTGCACAGAAAGTCGCAGCGCCGGCACGTTGGGAGCTTGCGCTTGATCGAGCTCGTGTTCATCCAACACCTCCTCACGCATCCGTTTGGCGTCTCAGATTCCCGCCTGCACCCATGCGATGGACCCCTCCTCTTATCGGCTAACCGCGGCCCTCACTTGACGTCCGGGAAAACGACGGGCATTGTGCTGGCGGGGCCGGATAATCCGGGAATTCGGTTTGAAAAGCTCTCTTTCGCTCGTTAGAATCGCCTGCCATGTGCGTTTCTGCGAATCGTCCTGATAGGAGCTACCCGTGATCGCGCCTGACCCGCCCGTGGCCCGGATCGCTGCATATCTGCTGCTGCCGTTGGTCTGTGCCGGGCCAAGCCTGGCGCAGGATGTGCCGGTCGCCGATCTGGTGATCCGCAATGCCAAGATCGTCACCATCGATCCGGCCCGCCCCCGCGCCCAGGCCATCGCGTTCCAGGGCGAGAAGATTCTTGCCGTCACGACGAATGAAGCCATCACCCGGTGTATCAGAGAGGGGCGGACGGAAGTGATTGATGCCCGGGGCCGACTGGTCGTGCCGGGGTTCAACGATGCTCATATCCACTTCGGTCCCATCGACCTCGACTACATCGACCTGCGTTACACCACGGACCCGGCCGTCATCACCCGCAAGGTCAAAGAGGCGGTGGCCAAGGCGAAGCCGGGTGAATTGATCCGGGGCGGCCAGTGGGAGCATGAGATGTTCCGCGACCGGCAGTGGCCCACCAAGGAACTCATAGACTCAGTCGCGCCGGACAATCCCGTGGTGCTGTCGCGGGCCGACGGCCATTCTGTTCTCGTCAACCGCTACATAATCCGCCGGTCCGGGATCACGAAGGAGACTCCCAATCCTTTTGGAGGCGAGATTCAGCGTCACCCGGTCACCGGCGAGCCGACCGGCATCTTCAAGGAGACGGCCGTCGACCTGCTCAAGTGCGAGGGCGTTCCCGTCCAACGCAGCGCCGAGGAGCAGCGGCAACGGCGCGCGCAGGGGTGGCAGGCGGCGCTGGATATGGCGAGGAAAAACGGCGTCACGTCGATCCAGGTGCCGTCCCTCCATGATTTGGACACGTACCAGGAACTCAAGGACCAGGGGACACTCACTCTACGCGTGACGCTCGGAGGTTCCTTGACGGCCGGCGCGAGCGAATGGAGCCGCTACGCCAAATTGCGGGAGAAATACCCGCGCAGCGGCAACTGGATTCGTTTCGGTTATCTCAAAGGATTCGCCGATGGGACGCTCGGTTCGGGCACCGCTTTGTTCTTCGAGCCCTATGTCGATGTTCCGCAGACGAAAGGCCTGCCGCAGATGCCCTACGAGGAACTGGAGAAGCTGGTGGTGCGGGCCGATAAAGAGGGTTTCCAGATGGGCATTCACGCCATTGGTGACGAGGGCATCCACTGGGTCCTGAATGCCTACGACAAGGCGCAGCAGGTCAACGGCCGGCGGGACAGTCGGCACCGCATCGAGCATGCTCAGGTAGTGTGCGACGCCGATATGACACGCTTCGCGTCACTGGGCGTGGTGGCGTCCATGCAGCCGACGCACTGCATTACCGACAAGCGCTTTGCCGAGAAGCGGATCGGCCGGGCGCGCTGCGCCGGGGCCTACGCCTGGCGTCGTCTGCTGGACGCGAAGGCGGCCGTGGCTTTTGGCACGGATTATCCTGTGGAGCCGATCAGTCCGCTGGAGGGCCTGTATGCGGCGGTCACGCGAAAGGATCGGGCCGGCGAGCCCGGCGACGGCTGGTTCCCGGACCAGAAGTTGAGTATGGAAGAGGCGATCAAGCTGTACACACTGGACGCGGCCTATGCCGAGTTCGTGGAGGACCGCAAGGGAATGCTCAAGGAGGGGCATCTGGGTGATGCCGTGATTTTCCATGAGGACTTGTTCACCCTGCCGCCCGAGCGCATCATGTCGGCCCACGTGGACTATACCATCGTCGGCGGAAAGGTCATCTATCGTCGCGGCGAGGCAAATTAGGAGGATGTCAATGCAACACGCGTTCGCTCGGATGGGATCTGGTCTGCTTGTGCTCGTGCTGTCGTGGGCGGCTGTCGCCGCCGCAGAGGAGACGCCGAAGGTTGCGTCCGGTCATTTCGATGTCCGGCAATTCGGAGCGGAGGGGGATGGGCAGACGGATGACACCGCCGCCTTTCAACGAGCCCTGGATGCGGCCGGACGGGCCGGTGGTGGCATCGTTGATGCCCCACGCGGCAACTACCTCTTCGCAGGCCACCTGAACGTGCCGAACGCCGTCACGCTGTCGGGCATCTGGCAGTCGGTGCCGGCCCACAACGGGATCCGCGACCGGGGGATGCCCAAGCCGACCGACGACGGCACGACGTTCCTAGTCACGGAAGGGGCAGGAAAAGAGGAGGGGCCGGCCTTCCTCACCCTGAACACAAACAGCACCCTCAAAGGCGTCGTCCTGTACTACCCCCAGCAGAATGTGGACGATGTGCCCCAGGCGTATCCCTGGGCGATTGCCATGCGGGGCAAGAATCCGGCGGTTTTGAGCGTGGAGATGCTCAATCCGTACAACGGCATCGATGTCACGCGGAACGAGCGTCACCTGATCCGCGATGTGCAGGGCCAGCCGCTGCGGCGGGGCATCCTGGTCGATTCGATCTACGACATCGGCCGCATCGAGAACGTCCATTTCAACCCGTGGTGGAGTCAGAGGCCCAAACTCAAGCAATGGCAGATGGAAAACGGCGAAGCATTCATCTTCGGGCGGTCGGATTGGCAGTATGTCTTCAACACCTTCTGCTTTGGCTACGCGGTGGGCTACCGGTTCATTCAGAGCAAAGCCGGTGTGTGCAACGGGAACTTCCTCGGCATTGGGGCCGATGACTGCTATACAGCCCTGGTGGTCGACAACTGCGCTCCGTTCGGCCTGCTCATCACAAACGGCGAATTCGTGTCCTTTCACGGCCCGGACCCCACGATGATCGACGTCAAAGAGACGAACAAGGGCAGCGTTCGGTTCGTCAACTGTGCCTATTGGGGGCCGTGCAACCAGATCGCCCGGATCGCCGGCAGCGGCACGGTCGGATTCTCCGACTGCACTTTTGTTCAATGGGGCGGCAAGGAAAAGACCCGCGCAGCGCTTCGGGTCCAGTCCGGCACGCTTCTGGTCCGCGGCTGCGAGTTCCGGCAGGACCGGCCGCAGATCGACCTCGGCAAAGAGGTGGCCCGGGCCATCATCACGGAGAATATCCTCACCGGTCCCGAGCGAATCAACAATCAATCCCAGGGCAAAGTCCAGATCGGCCAGAACCTCAGCAACTGATCCCGTCAACCGCATCATGCTGGGACTGCGTCCCTCGCAGACCGGCTGTCAACGGGTGTTCGGGTCATTCCCGGTCGGCTTGCTTTTCTGCGGCGGCTTGCTCTCTGCTTTTGCATCCAGACGCTTCTTGACGTCGTCGAGCTCCTCGGTGAGCATCTTGGTGTCCTTCTTCAGATCGTCGACGACCTTCCGCAACTCGATGACCTCCTCCGGCACCAGCTTCTTCTGTTGCTGCAATTCCGCCAAGGCGTCTCTGGCCGCGCGCTCAACGTTGTCGCGTGGCTGATCGCTCGTAAACGTCTGAATCACCGCCGTCGCCTTGGGGTCGCCGAGCGTGCCCAAGGCAGAGATCGCCCCTGCGCGAACACTGCGATCCGGGTGGTTGACGTAACCTTCCAGGAACTTGCGCACCTCCGCTTTGTCTTCTTCGTTGCGGGCGATGTACGCGAGGACGCCGAGTGCTTGGCCGAATCGCCCGCGGAGCCAGTCCTTCGGTTGGGTCTTCAACGCTTCGCACAGCGGCTTGATGAACTGCGGCTCATCCAGCATCCGGATGGCGCGCACCGCCGCCGAGACCAGGGTATTGCGGTACGACTCCGACTTCAGATACCGGATCACCAGGGCATCGCCTGGGGCCGTGTGATAGCGGCCGAGATTCTCAATGGCCGCCGCGAGAATGTCCGGATTCTTCTCCTTCTCCAGCGTGTTCTGCAGGATCTGGAGACTCTCGGGGCGGTAGAAGCCGCCGATATCCTGTATCACCTGCAGACGGACGCGGGCATCCTTCTGCTGCAGCGAGGTGGACAGGGCATCAAACGCCTCGTCCGTATGAACGTCTCGCAGCGTCCGCGCGGCCGCCCGGCGGACGCCCCAAAAGCGGTCTCCATTCAGGCAGGTCTTCAAATTGGCGACGGTCTTCTTGTCTTTCTTCTCCTTCAGAGCATCAATCGCGAGCAGCCGTCCGACCACATCGTTCTGGTCCGCCAGTTGGGCATAGAGCATCTCCGTCGGCGGGTCGAACGCGACCTGGGCCAGCACGCCGTAGTCCGGGTCGAAACGAACGGTCTTCGGCTCTCTTTCCAGCGGGAAATAGAAGTCGTGCTCCTTTTCCTGAATCGTGATGGCCCTGTCGATCGGCTTGCCGTCGACGACAAAACGCAGCTTCGTATGAAGATGAAAGAGCAGCACATCATTGTTGATGCTCTGCGTCTGCTTGATGGAGACCTTGGCGAGCTTATCCGTGCCGAACCATTTGTAGCTGACGGAGAGCTTCGGAACCCCGGCGTGATAGACCCACTGATCGAAGAATTGGTCGAACGATCGGCCGGAGAGGGCCTCCACGACCGAGCTGAGGTCCGGCGTCTGCACACAGCACAGGGCGTTGCGCTCCGTGTACGTCTTGATGCACTGGCGGAAAAGGTCTTCGCCCAACTCCGTCCGGAGCATGTGCAGGACCCAGCCGCCTTTCGAGTAGCTCCGGTAGTCGAATTGCTCCCCGGCGTCGCCATAACCGCGCCAAACGATCGGTCTTTCCACCGGCCGGTTGCGGAGGATTCCCTGGGCGGTCTGATACAGGCCGTAGAGCATGGAGTCCCGGCCATTGCGGTGGCCATCGTATAGATCCTCATAGTAAGTCGCGAAGCCCTCATTCAGCCACAGATGGCTCCAATCCTTGCACGTGACGTAATCGCCGAACCACTGGTGCACGAGCTCATGGGCGACGAGGCTCTGGCTGGAGCGGATGTTCTCCGTCTGGTCCGTGAAGAGCGTGCCGTCGGTGAGAATCGTCAGGGTCGTGTTTTCCATCCCGCCGGCCACGAAATCCCGGACCACGACCTGATCGTACTTGTTCCAGGGATACGGGATTCCGATCTCCTTCTCATAGAAGGCCACCATATCGGCCGTGCCTTCGAAGGAGTTCTTGGCCAGGCCGATCATTGATGCCGGCGTGTAGAAGGCCAACGGCACATTTCCGTGCCGCCCCTCGATCTTCGCAAACCGGCCGGCGGCCAGGGCGATCAGATAGTTGACGTGCGGCTTGCTCTGGAGCCAGGTGACGGCCTTGAGGCCTGTGTTGGGATCGACCCTTTCGCCGACGAGGCTGCCGTTCGACAGGACGGTCATGTCCTTGGGCACACGGCAGGTCACCTCGGAGGTGGAACGCTCGTTGGGATAATCGTAGCTCGGGAACCAGTAAGGGGCTTCGTGCGACTCGCCCTGGCTGAACAGGTGCGTATCCTGCTCGGGGTATCCCAGTTCCGGCGTACGGAAGTACAGACCCCTTTTCGGCTCGGCCTCATACGTCACCACCACCGTGGTCTCCTGCCCCGGCGGAATCGGGGGACGGAACGTGATCGCGATCTTCTCATCGGTCACGCTGTAGCCGGCCATCGCCGTGCTCGCGGCCACTGACGAGACCCGCAGATCGATGGCATCCAGCGCGAGTTCCTCCAGCGCGCGGGCGATGGGCGCGAACCGAATACTCGTGACGCCTCGGATCGTACGGGCCTTGAAGTCCGGCGTCACATCGATGGCCACGTGCAGGATGTCCACCGTGCGGTCCGGCGCGTACTTACGCTCCACATACGTATCATTGTTCTGTGCCGGGGCCATCGACAATCGCGCGCACTGGAACAGATCGGATTCTTCTTCCTCAAAAGCTATGCCACGCGCAGCATAGACAGCCGCGACTGCTACAGCAGCAAGCACAACCTTACGAACGGTTTTCATGTCCCACCTCCTTCGCCCAGGTCGGGCAACTGCAGCACGGTCCGGATGAAATCCACCATCAGCCGCTGGTAGTGAATTCCGCCGATGCCGTGGCGTGACTTGGGATAGATCATAAGCTGGAACTTCTTGTCCGCCTCCTGCAGGGCATTGATGAACTTGAATGTGTTTTCCACGTGGACGTTGTCGTCGATATCTCCGTGAATGAGGAGCAGTTGTCCATGCAGATTCTTGGCGGCGTTGATGACCGAGGTTCGCTCATAACCCTCGGGATTGTTCTGGGGCGTGTCCATGTAGCGTTCTGTGTAGATCGTATCGTAAAGGTGCCAGTCCGTGGGCGGCGCCCCCGCGATGCCGCCGGCGAATTGCTCGCTGTGCGTCAGGGCATAGGCCGTCATGAAGCCGCCGTAGCTGTGGCCGCTCATGCCGATTCTTGCGCCATCAACATAGGGCTGCTGCTTGAGCCACTGGATGGCCTCTTCGATGTCCTTCAACTCCTGGACGCCCAGTTGCTTGTACGCGGGCCACGCGGAACAGGTCCCTTTGCCGCTGGCCGTGCGCGGGTCGCATCGGAACACGAGCATGCCCATTTGGGCCAGCATTTGGTCATGAGCCCGGCCGTTTTGCCAGGCAGCGGAGATGGTCGGCGAGTGAGGGCCTGCGTAAGTCATGAACCACACCGGGTGCTTCTTGTTGCTGTCGAAGTCGGGCGGTTTCAGCAGGCTCGCCTCGATCTGGAAACCGTCCGCCATCCTGATCTGGAATTGTTCGTACGCGCCGAAGCGGTACTCCTCCCGCTCGTAGACTGGGTTAGTGTCAAGCATGCGTGTCTTCGTGCCGTCGCTGGCATAGAGAGCCACCTGGGCCGGCGTGCTCGCGTCGCTCCAGCGGTCGATATAGTACCCGCCGGTGGGACTCATGCTCACTTGGTGCTGGCCGGCGGCCTTCGTCAATCGTGCGATCGCGCTGCCGTCCAGCTTGGCCCGGTAGAGATTCTCCGCGATGGGCGAGTCCCGCGTCCCGGTGAGATAGACCCACCCGTCTTTCTCATCAACGTGGTGGACCTTGCGGGCCTCCCAGTCGCCGCTGGTGACGGCGTGCTTGAGCTTGGCATCCTTGTCGTACAAATACAGATGCTTCCAGCCCGTACGCTCGCTGGAGAGCAGGAAGGAGCCGTCCGCGAGAAATTCCAGCGTATCCGGCGGCTCGACCCAGGCCTTGGTAGTCTCGCGCAGGAGCCGCTTCGGCGCGCCGCCGTCTTTCGAGGCGGTGTTGATATCGAGCCACGTTTGGGCCCGATCCTGGACGAAGAAGTACATCTTCTCGTTATCCGGCAGCCAGCCGGCCCCGGTGATGAGGAAGGCGCCTTTGCTATAGGCATTGAGGTCCACCCATTTCACCGGCCCGCCGGCGACGGATACGATACCGAGTTTCACCTCTGGGTTCGACTCGCCGGCGCGCGGATAGGCGGTGGTCTCTACCTGTTGCTGTTGCTGCGGCACGTTGTTCACGACGGTGAACTTGGGCACCGGGGCATTATCGGTCCGGTAGAAGGCGATGGCGGAGGAATCCGGACTCCACCAGAAGACTTTCCACTGCCGCGAGAAGACTTCCTCGAAGTAGACCCAATCGGCCTCGCCGTTGCGAACCGTCCCGCCCCCATCGGTGGTCAACGCTCTCTCGGTCCGGGTCACGACATCCACGACGTACAAGTTGCTGTCGCGCACGAAGGCGACGAATCGCCCCTGGGGATCGAAGGTGGCATATTTCTCCCGGCCCGGACTGCTCGTCAGCCGAACCGCAGTCGTTCCATCGATGGTGGCGTAGTACAGGTCGTTCTCGTAATCGAGCAGAACAGCGGTGTGGTCGGGGCTCATCTGGAATGAGGTGCGCTTGGATAACGACTGTGCCTCTTTCTTTGTCACCGTGGGCAGACGCATCAGGCCCTCGGCCAGCTTGTTCGGATCGAGGAACAGAGTGGACCGCCCGCTGACAGCATGCACCTGGTACAGCTTGCCGTCGCGGACCTGGAGATAGTGCTCGCCATCTTGCAGCCAGGAGAGGCCTGAGACCGGCGAGCCGCCGAAGTCGACCTTGTGCTTCGGTCCGTACACCGTCTCAAAGGTAATCGGCTGGTCGGACTTCCGTTTCTCGGGCAGGGGCCGGACTTGGCCGAGCGTTATCGGTACGTAAGAGGCCAGCCTGACGATGGGGTATTGGTCACCTTGGCGAAGCTGCGGCAGTAATCTGCGGACGCGTGGACCCTTATTGGTGCCGGGATCGAGCAGCCGGACGATCCGGCGGCCCAACTCTTGCTTAGTCTTCACGAGGATGGTGCCCGTCTCAAACCGGCGGGTCTCTTTGCTGGTTTTGGTGCCTGGTTGCGGGGAGCCGGCCGCGGGCGGCTGGGTAACCTCGTAGATTTCCACCTCCAGCTCGATATCTTCCCGCAACTCGTCCACCTGCACACCCACTCGTTGCAGGCGTTCGGTGAGCGGATGGAGTTCGGCGGAAAAGAGATAGGCATACGGCCGGTTGCGGGATCGTCCTGCGGACAGGGGGGCACATAACGCGCTGAGCAGCAATATGCCGCCGAGGGCCACCATCCTGCGAGTACGTGGGGACACCACGGGTCCTTTCCTGATGATCGCCAAGTGTCCATCGGTTGCGGAACTCGTGGCGAGGGCATCTTGCCCGCGATTCGAGGGCGGGACGCCCTCGGCATGTGCAAGGGCGTCCCGCCCTCGCCACGTTCAGCTCAGCCCACGATCTTATAGACCGAGTCTCCCTTACGGACCCGGGCGGTGAGCTTGACGCCTACGCCGTCGCCGGCCTTGGCCTCTGCGACCGCGGCATTGTTGACCTGCATGGAGTCCACCGTCTGTTCCAGGTCGGTCGTGTGACCCTTGATATGGATTCGGTCGCCCACCTTCAGCGGGGCCGTCAACTCGATGGCCGCCACTACCGGCCGGGCGAAGAAATCCGCCACCACACCAATCATTGTCTCTTCCGCCATGTCTCCACACTCCTATTGTCTGGACCTATTTCGTCTGGCCCGATCCCAGATTCTCGTACCACTTGATATTCGCCGTGGCTGTGCCCACCGCGATTATATCCAGCCGCCCGTCGCCGTTGACATCCGCGCTATCCAAACCCGAGGCCGCCATGTCGCCTTCATCGAGGGCGATCCGCTCCCATTTCTTCCCGAGGGAGTCCCGGCAATCGTAGAGATACAGGCTGGCGCCTTGGCCGCGATAGCCCGCGATGATCTCGTCCTCGCGATCGCCGTCGAGGTCCGCACAGAGCAAGGCGTGCCCTTCATTGAAGGTTGCATCGATCACGGTCCGCTGCCAGAGCCCGTCGGCGGTAGCCCGGGGCGTATAGACGGCTACTTTGTCGCCGTGCCAGGGCTCGATGGCGGCCAGAAAGCCGCGCGGGCGGTTTCTGAGGCGGCCGAGAGCGATCTCACTGGCGCCGCGCTTCGCCGGGTCCGTTTGCTCGCCGCTGCCCAGTCGTGTTCTCGTCCAGGAAATTGTGTCCCCTTGCCCCTGTGATCGGTGCAGATAGACGCCCTCAAAGCTGGCGGTCAGAATATCGCCCCGGCCATCACGGTCCCAGTCCACAATGGAGAGGCCATGAAGTACAGTGAGCCGGTCGTCGATAATGATGGGTTTCCACGGTTCCGCTGTCGGCGGTGCAGGTATCCGGTAGAAGGCCAGCTTGACGCCCACGTCCCAGAGCGGGGCCTTGGCATTGCGGCCCATGATCGGCGCAACGACCAGTTCCTTGTGGCCATCGCCGTCAATGTCGGCCCAGCGCAGCCGATGGGAAGTCGGCTCGGTGCCAATGGCGTGCATCGGCCACTCCTGAGTCGGGTCCTCGGGGCACTGAAGCCAATGCACCAATCCACCCGCGTTGGTGCGACTCATGCCGAACTCATCGGCGATGGCCAGATCGATCCGCCCATCTCCATCGATATCTTGCGGAGCAAGATCGATGAATTCCCTGGCCCCCGAAGTCAGGATGTATCTCTCCCAGGTCGGATTCTTGTACCACGCCAGGCAGGAAGGAGTCGTTGCCAGACCGATGACGTCGGGCTTGCCATCGCGATCCACATCGACCGCCGCAACCTTGTACCCGCCCGGCAGGCGCGCAACCAGATGGGCCTTGAACTGAGGAAATGCCGGGTTCGCCTTTCCAGTCTCCTGGGCCGGCAGCGATTGGCTGTATAGAAGAACCACCAGCGTCGCAATGACACGGATCGAAGAACGCCCGGATTCTCCCATCGCTCGACCGCCTTTCAAAGTAGCACGGCCGCGAGCGGCCGTGAGTACCACGGGCATCTTGCCCGTGGACAGTTCTGATATTCGTGGGCGGGACGCCCATGCTACTGGGGTCCCCAAACGCGAACCGGTGCGTTTGGGGAACCCCCTCACGGGCAAGATGCCCGTGCTACTGGAGCCGCAGGACCGCCACGCCCTCAGCGCCGAGTGTCATCATCGCTTTTCTCTCCCGCCAGTCAAGGTTTTGCCCGCTCACCAAGTCCAAGGTTGATCCTTCGATATTCATCTCCGTCGTGATCGTGATTCTCTGCTGCTGATTGCTGTTGTTGAAGATGGTGAGGTACTGGTCGCCGAAACGCTCGATGCGGACGTTCGGGTTGTTTGAGGCCGCGCGGGTGATCGGCTCCCAGCTGGCTTCAGCCACCAGCTTGCACAAAGGGACGTACTTCTTGAAGAGATCGCGGTCCCGCTCGTAAAGCTCGGGGCGGGTGAAGTAGTGGCCCGTTGAGGCGTTGGCACTGAAGAAGCCGGGGAACATGCCGTAGGCGAGAGACCGTTTCATGTACTTCTCGACCGCCTCGTGCGAGAAGCGATCGAACTGGGTGTTCATCAGGAAGCAGTAGGGCTTGCCCTTGCACAAGGCCCGGCGGTAGAGCAGCTCGCTGTCGGACATCGGCCGCCACGTGCCGCCCGGGTTCCAGTCGGTCTCCGTGCCCAGGACATCGCACAGGGGAGTCAGCCAGCACAAGTTGATCGGTGTTGAGTTGGCCATCATCCGCTTGTTCATACCGTGCACATCCTGGGCTATCCCACGGATGTATTCGAAGACGATCAGACCCCGGAAGATGGCCGGCTTATGGCTCTTCAGGGAGAACGTCAGGGGGGTCTGAGCGGCGGCGAAGTGGTCCCGGCGGAAATCGAGCTCATCGGTTACGTAGCCTTCACTGGAATCGATGTACTCACCATCCAAGTCGCCCCTCTTCTGCGGACCATACAGCTTCTCGCGGACGCTCGGGCCCCATTTGTTCTGAAAGTCTGTCACGTCACCGGCGATTCCGGGCATGGAGTTGATGCTCCAGACGGCCCCATCACACCAGGGCGTATCGAGCAGACGGGCGACGAATTGCCCTTGCTCATCATGGTAGCCGCTCGTCAGCAACGCCAGGGCCTGGCGGTCCTTCCTTTCCGTCGCGAGCCGCCGGGCTTCGCCCAAGGCCGCTTCGATCGTCCGCGGCATATCCTTGGGCATCCGCATCCACCAGGTCATCGGCTCCGTATAGCGGAACGTGATGATCCCGTGCGCATCATCCCAGGCGGTTTCATCGTTACCCTCCTTGAACCGGAAGCCGAAGTCCTCCCAACCTTTCACAGCACTGATTTTGGCGAAGGGCATCCAAAGACCCTGGTCCGTGACCCGACGCTGAAAGCTGTCCGGAAACAGCTCGTAGTACCTGGCCAGAGCGGCACGGAACTCGCCCTTGGGATCAAAAGTGAATTTGCAGAAGCGCAGATGGGCTGTCGGTTTCTCGGGAGCCAGGCCAAGATCGTAGGCCAGGAACAGTTCCTCCGTCCCGGCGTTGTAACCGGCCCGGAAGAAGGCCGGCTGCGCCATGTCGATCCCCAGGGCGACCGCCTGTTTTGCATCGGCAGCGGCCGCCAAGGGATAGCGCGACAATCTTCCGTTGGAGCCAACGGCGAACCGACCGGTATTGAGGTACTCGCGGCCTGCCTCGACCTCTTTCGTCTGGCTCGGATCTTGGAACCAGCGGCCTTGCTGGGCGGACAGCGGCACCGCGTAGATGAGGGTCACCGCACGGTCCTTGCCGCTCGTATCCGCGATGGTGACGTCGAAGAACGTGGCGTCACCCGCGTTTGTGGTTTTACAGACGAGCTTCAAATCCAGCGCGGAGTTCTCGATACCGACAAACGCCGAGCCGGCGGCCACGTCCCGAACCTGAAATCCCTCCCGCGGTTGAACTTGCGGAGAGACAGCGACTCCATCGAACAGATAGGCTCCTGCCGGCGTTTGGATCGGCCGCAGCTCGGCATCGCGGAACTGGGCTGATCCCGCGTGATTGCGCAGGAGCAGGGAGGTCTTCACACTCTTGATGGGTTTCTCCGGGAAGATCGTTACCTGGGCCTTCTCCCAATCATGCGAGCCCGCATTGAAGGCGTCCACCTGGCCCCACAGGGGCGAGCCATCCTGATAGACGAGATCGATGTATAGAGAGTAGTCGCTGTCCCGGCTGCCACCCACGTTCTGGGCTTTGCTCCAGACCGTTGCCACGAGGGGCTCCGGTCGGGTCTGATTGAGCACCACGGTCTGAGATGCGCCGCGCTGGACCTTGGCGTTGCCGCCGTTGTCACAGTTGAAGACGCCGTCGCGCTGAATGAAGCCTTGGCCGAAGGGTCTCCAGGCATCTGTCCTCAGGAGGTTCTCACCGGTATCGCGCGCGTCCAATATCTTCTTGAGAACCATGCCGTCCCATGTGGTACCGCCGGGTATGGTTTCGTCCCAGCCGAGGGCGGCTGGGCTACTTTTTGCCGACGTTCCCATCGGCTCGCCGAGGGCGTTGACAGGTTGTTCGATGGTGACGCGTTCCCCCAAGGTCCGCACGAGATCGGGCAGATCGTACGTGGTCAGTGCCCCGTGAACCGTGTTGACCAGTTGATTGCGGGACTGAGCCAGCTCGATCACGTTCGACCACGAGACCAAGCTCCGCACCAACTTGACGGAGCCGAAAAGCTGCGGCTCCAGCGCTACCGCGTGCAGGACCGGCACGCACACGTGGCCCACGGCAATTAAGTCCACGGGACCCTTGAACTTGCCTTGGAGGAATCGTGCGCTGTTCAGGACATCTTCCGCCCGCATGCCGACGTAGGATCGTCCAAGGAGATACGCGGTGAAGACCTCCCTGGTGTCGAAACCGAACAGGTCGTTCCCGCCGCGTTTCGACGGCGCTGGGCCGATGCCGCGCACGTCCACCGCCATCACGATTCGGCCAGCGGCGACGAGTTTCGCTATCGCTCCGCCCGGCCCGGCATCCACATCCTTGCCGTTCTCGTGCACGTACAGCACAGCGCCCGCCGCGGGATTCTGCTGGGGAGAGAACAGCAGTGCGGCCAGGGATATCCCGTTCTCCGCCACGAGAGCGATCTTTTGGGCGGCCAAGCCGCCACGTTCGACGATGCCAGGCTCTTCG
This sequence comes from Planctomycetota bacterium, assembly GCA_023481165.1. GTDB lineage: Bacteria > Planctomycetota > Phycisphaerae > Sedimentisphaerales > Anaerobacaceae > PLanc-01. The sequence continues at coordinate 28,057 of JAMCWO010000059.1, forward strand.
ACTTTCGGTTCCGGCAGCTCGGCGAGGGGGCGAATGCCTGCGATCTGGCGGACGCGCTGGAGCATCTCGGCGCGGGGTGTTTTGTCCCAGAGAGCCTTGCGCTGGGCGGCCAATTCCTTCTCATAGTCCCGGTTCAGGTCGTAGGTGGACCGTGCCCCTTCGAGGTGCATTACCTGGCCGTCCGGTGTACAACGGGACTCGTCGCCCTTGAGCAACTCGATCTTCGGCTCCATCAGGGGCTTGTCATTACCCAACAGCCAGCGGGCCATCCAGCGCAGGATGCCTTGTCGTTGGACCTCGTTGTAGTTGTGCTGGGCGTCATTTTCCAGGAGGCTGATCCGCTCTGGGACACCCAGCCGGGTGTACAGCCGCTTGGCGTAGCGGAAGCAGCGCCATGCCCCCTGGATATCGAAGAAATCGCTCGTGGCGACGCACATCAGAATGGCGGTCGGCGCGCGCATCATCAGGTAGTCGGCGTGGTCCATGCCAAAGGCGAGTTGCCCAAAGATGTTCTGCTCGCCATCCTGCGGCCCGATGGTGGAGAGCAGGGCCTCGAAGCCGGTGATGTAGCAACTCGGGGCCGCCACTTTGATGCGGTCGTCCAGGGCCATCAGGTAGGACGTCTGAGTGCCGCCGCCGCTGTTGCCCGTGCAGCCGATCCGGTCAGGGTCGATCTCGGGGCGCGACAGGAGGTAATCGATCGCCCGCATGCCGTCCCAGATCTCGAAGCGGGCGGTGCTGCGGCCCAGCAGGATGCTCCCGACGTTGAGTGTGGTGTGCGCGGTTGTCCCCTGAAGTCGCGGCAGGGCGGAGGGCATTTGACTGCGCTCCCCCTGATCGATGGGGTCGAAGACCAGGGCCGCCATGCCGTTGAAGGCCAGGCTCGCTCCCATCGTCTGGTACGCCTCATAGGCTTTCGCCTCCGCCGTGTGGCCGCAGGGAATGATCACGCCGGGTACAGGCGGCGCGAATCGTTTAGCGTCCGGCAGGAACAGCAGGGCGGTGACGTAATGCTTCGGCTGGCTCTCGAAGATGATCTTCTCGACGCGGTAACCGTCGCGCTGGACTGTGCCGGTGACTTTCGGATTGAGCGGCGTTCTTTCGGGCAGGCCGCCGATGGCCTTGACGAATTGCTCGCGCAGGTTCTTCTGATAAGCTGCAATCTGCTCCGGCGTCTTCAATTCCTCATATCGCTTGCGCCACTGCTCAAACCGCGCTTGGGCCTGTTGCTGCAGGTACCGGGCCATCATTTCGCCCGGCGTAGGTGACCGCGGATTGGCGGCGCCCGCCTCCTTCGATCCGCCCTTCGCAGTCAGCCATCCAAAAGTACAGAGGATGATGGTTGCTGCGATGATCATCGTTCTACTCATAGTGCCTCCTTTGTCGTTGTCTGGCTTCGCGCGATCCGATGCAGATCGCCGAGGCACATCGCGTCATTTCGCATGGTCAGGCCACATGGCAAAAATTCTACCGAGGGCGGTGTTCTGGGACCACAGAAAAGCACTGGATTCGCGTCAGGTGCGGCATTACAATACCCGCCGAAAGTCACGATGAGCCCCTTCGGCCACGTGTGTGAAACGGTATGATGTGTGTGCTGCTCATGCTGTCAAAGGAGGCTGCGATGTATCGATTGTCGAGACGGGCCTTGGGAGGCAGGTCGGATGGGTCGAGGTGGGGGACGTTCTCTCTGGAAGTCATGGCCACAGTGCTCGCCAGTTCCATTATGATGGGGCCTGTCCCCGCGGGCGCCGCGCAGGCCCAGGGAACGTGGAAAGCGGGCTTGGCGACCGTGGTTACCACGCCGGAATACTCCATGTGGATGGCCGGCTATGCGGCCCGCAACAAGCCTTCGGAGGGCAAGGTCCAGGATCTTCACGCCAAGGCGCTGGCGCTGGAAGATGCGCAAGGCACGCGTTTTGTGATCGTGACCGTGGACCTGATCGGCTTCTCACGCGACTGGCGGGACGCCGTGGTGAAGGAGGTCGGCAGCCGCTATGGACTTCGGCCTGAAGCGCTGCTGCTCAATGCCTCGCACACGCATTCCGGGCCGGAGATTCGGGCGTGGCGGGCGACGCAACTCTGGGACCTGCCGCCGGAACAAATCGAGTTGTGCAAAAAGTACGCCGATACCTTACAGGGCAAGATCGTTGAGCTGGTAGGCCGGGCATTGCAGGACCTTTCCCCCGCGCAATTGTCGTACGTGCATGGCCGGGCGGGAGCCGCCATGAACCGGCGTTCGCCGAGTGCACAGGGGTATACCATATTTTCCAACGCCGATGGGCCAGTCGATCATGATGTCCCGGTCTTGGTGGTGAACACGCTGGAGGGGAAGAAGATGCGGGCTCTCCTCTTCGGGTATGCCTGCCACAATACCACGCTCGACTTCTATCAGTTCTGCGGCGACTACGCCGGGTACGCTCAGGAGTACGTTGAAGAGACTCATCCGGGGACCGTCGCCCTGTTCATGATCGGTTGTGGCGGCGACCAGAATCCGACTCCCCGGCGGACCCTCGAATGGGCGAAGCAGCATGGGCGGGCCGTGGCCAATGGTGTCGAGCAGGGCCTGGCGACGAAGCCTCGGCTGGTGCGCGGACCGCTGAAGCTTGCTTTGGGCGAGGCGACGCTGGAACTGTCGGCCCCGCCGAGCGTCGAGGAACTCAAAAAGGAGGCGACTTCCACCAATAAGTATCAGAGCAAGCATGCCGAGGAACTGCTCAGGAACCTCGAGACAGGGCAGACCCGCTCCACGTACCCCTATCTCGTGCAGGTGGCCCGGTTCGGGGACGATCTGACGATGGTGGGACTGGCCGGTGAGGTCGTGGTGGACTATTCCCTGCGTTTGAAGAAGGAGTTAGCCGCTCCGACCTCGTCCGGCCCGGGCCCGGCGATCTGGGTGGCCGGATACTGCAACGAGGTCTTCGGCTACGTGCCTTCGCAACGCGTTTTGCAGGAGGGCGGGTACGAGGCGCGGGAATCCGTCCTTTATTACGACGTCACCAAGACGCCCTTTGCCCCCTCAGTCGAGAAGCTGATCGTGGATAAGGTGCATGAACTGGTGCAGAAGACACGGACGGCGACGGGCCAGTAGTGCCTCCGGTCCTAAGGCGTGGCTGCACCGCACCAGGGCAGGGAATGGGAGGATCGAAATGACTGCGGAAGGCACAGATCGAAAGCACGGGTACACGCGTCGCAACTTTGTGAAATCTGCCGGCGTGGTTGCGGCAGGCATGGTGCTGGGTGGGGCGTCACAGGAGACCCTTGCCATGTCCGGGGGCCCGAAGGCCGTCACCTATCCGAACGACAAGCACGCCCAGGCCTCCCGCTGGCCCCGGTACGGGCCCAAGGATGAAGCCGCGGTGCTGGAGGTGATCCGGCGACCGAACTACCGGCCGATCGAGGAGTTCGAGAAGGACTGGAAGGAATACCTGGGCGTGCCTTACGTCACTGCCCACTGCAACGGCACGAGTGCGCTGGCCTCCATGTATTTTGCACTGAACCTGCCGCCAGGCAGTGAGATCCTCGTGCCGAGCTACACCTTCTTCGCCACGATCATGCCGATGCGGCTGTTCGGTCTCGTGCCCGTTTTTGTGGACATCAATCCGCGAACGTTGAATTTCGATCTGGAGGACGCCAAACGCCGCCTGACGAAGAACACCAAAGCGCTGGTCCCGGTGCACTGGCTCGGCCGGCCCTGCGAGATGGACGATATTCTGTCCTTCGCCAAGGAAAGGGGATTGATCGTGCTGGAGGACGCCGCCCACGCGCAGGGCGCGTCGATGCAGGGCAAGAAAATGGGGGCTTGGGGCCGGATGGCGATTTTCAGCTACCAGACCAGTAAGCCGCTGCCCGTCATCGAAGGCGGCATGGGCATCTATCAGAACCGGGAGGACTATGAGCGGGGGACGACTTTCGGCAACTACGATCTGCCGAATCGTTTCCCGAAAGACAGTTCCTATCGCCAATACCAGGGGACCGGTTTCGGGCTGAAGTTTCGCATGCACCCGGTGTCGGCGGCGCTGGGACGCGTGCAACTGCGGGAGCTTGACACCCGCAACGCCGCGTTTACGGCGCAGGTCCGCCGGCTGAACGACCGAATCTGCGCTCTGCCGGGTCTGTACGAGCAGGGAGCGCGACAGGATATGCAGCGGGTCTATTACGCCCGGAATATGCTGTTTCTGGATGAGGCCCAGGCGGGCATGTCGCGGGCGGCGTGCGTCAAAGCCTTGCAGGCAGAGGGGGTCCGGGCCACCGTACACGAGTATCTCCTTCAGCATCAGTGTGCCGTCTATGCCCAACCGCAGTGGTGGCACCATCCGCCGCAGATTCCTCATCTACCCGGCTCAGAGCAGGCGAACCGTACGGCGATGTCGTTACCGCTCTTTACCTCCGAGGTTCCGGAACTGGTCGAGCAATATGCGGTCGCCTTCGAGAAGGTGTGGGCGCACCGCAAGGAACTGGCATGATGTCAATCCGAATTTTGGAAAGGGTTTGGTCATGTTGAGATGGGTCGCATTGATTGTTGTGACGGTAGCGTTGTTGGCGGCGTCGGCGCAGGCCAAGCTGATCGCACAGACGTACAACTCGGGCTTTCCCGAGGGGCACGACACTTACAATGGGATGGGGACAGGCAGCGACGGCAAGATCTATTATGTCATATCTTCGCCGCTGTATAACATCGGCGCCAAGATGTTCTGCTATGACCCCCGTGCTGACAAGATCGAACCATTGGGCGATATCACGGAGGCGTGCGGCGAGAAGGATGCCAAGACGATCGTGCAGGGAAAGTCACACGTCAACTTCGTGGAGCAGGGGGGCAAGCTCTACTTCGCGACTCACGTCGGCTACTACAGCCTCATCGACGGGATGGAGAAGATCGGTATCCCGCCGGAGGGTTGGAAGCCCTATCCGGGCGGGCATTTCCTCGCCTTCGACATGAAGACGAAGAAATTCGAGGACTTGGCCAAGGCCCCGCGCGGCGAGGGAATCATCACGATGACGATGGATACCAAACGCGGGCGGCTCTACGGCCTGACCTGGCCGGCCGGACGCTTCCTCCGCTACGACCTGGCGAAGAAGGACCTGAAGGACTTCGGGCCGGTCTCCAAGGAGGGCGAGAACGGCAAGGGCGAGAACTACCGTACTCTCTGTCGCTCCTTCGTGGTCGATCCGGGCGACGGCAGTCTCTACTACACGGTCGGCGACGGCGACATCTACCGATACCGGTACGACCGCGATGCCATCGAGATGGTGGCCGGTGACAACATGAGAAAAGACTACTTCGGCCTGTACGATCCGACCTCGGCCGGTCACATGGGGTACAACTGGAGACAGACCGTTTGGTATGGGCCGGAGAAGGCGGTCTACGGCGTGCACGGCAACTCCGGCTATCTCTTCCGCTTCGATCCCAAGGCCGAGCAGGTGGAGATCGTCGCGCGCATCACGTCGGCACCCTCCCAGCGCTGCGGCATGTTCGACCAGTTCAGCTACGGTTATCTTGGCTTTGCCCTCGGCCCCAACGGCCGGACGATTCACTACCTGACGGGCGGCCCGATCTACGTGGACGGCAAGCGGCTCGCCGGCAAGGCCAAGACGGCCATGGGCGAGTCCAAGGGGATGGAAGACTTGCACCTGGTTACGTATGACATCCGCGAAGGCAAGTACACCGACCAGGGCGCCATCTTCTTCAAGAACGGCGATCGCCCCTACTACGTGAACTCGATCGCGGTCGGCAAGGACGGCTCCGTCTACACGCTGTCGCGAATCACTGAGGACGGCAAGACGCGCAGCGACCTGATCCGCATCAAAGGCCCGTTCAAAAACAAGTAGCATGGGCACGGGACCCCAGACGCGATGAATCGCGTTTGGGAACCCGTCTTGCCCATGAAGACATGGGCAGAGCTTGCCCCCGCGCCGGCGGGGGATGCCCGCGCCACGTCGCATGGGCGTCCCGCCCATGAAAGACTCGACGGGTGACAGCCTCAAGGCCGCGAGGCCTTGGGGATGGCAGGACGTTGATGGTACGCTGGCCCCGGTTCCTGGATCTGGCCATCCCCAAGTCCAGAGGACTTGGGGCTACCACCCATTTCAAGGCCTGAATGCCCGACCATTTACGCGTCACGTTGACAGAGCAGGGACCACTATCCTGAGGTGGCCCAGGGACGCTTGCGATTCCGGGCGCCGGCGATGGCTTGGCGCGCAAGGGCCGCATCTTCGCGGACCTGGAAATCGAACATGCCGACACAGAGGAAGTCCGCGCCGCTGTCGAAGGCGAATTGGAATCCCTCCTGGGGCGGAATGGCCCCGGCGGCCATTATCTTGAAGGCAATCCAGGGCACTTTCACCGTCTGCATGAATGCCACCGTCTCCTCGGCATTGTGACAAAACATGTTATCATGGTACTGGTCATGACGGGGAGACTCCTTTTCGAACATCTCCATGTATCGTCTGTTCTCCTTCGGGTGGGCCGACCAGTACCGGTCATGATGCAGCGTCTTGATGTAGAAGTCAGGCTTGAGCCCTTCCTTTTCACAGAACACAATGGGCTCCAGCCGATGGGCACCGATACCGACAGGGACCTTGTACTTCTTCATGATCTCGAAGGCGCGGATGATCTTGCCCGGCTGCTTCTGAAAGTACCAGGTGTCGCTGGCGCCTCCCCACAGGTAGACCGCGGAAGCCCCCAACTCCAAATGTTCCACGAGCAACTCTTCATACTTGTCGATATCGGTCGTGATCACATCGGCGATCCACTTCAGGGTGCCGCCGAACTCCTCCCAATACCGGGACAAACGCATGTTCTTGAAGTTGTGGTTCTTGAGCACGATGGCATTGATGCCGCACGCCTCGCAGGTTTGGAGCGTCTCGATCACCTTCCGTTCCGTGTTGTAGTGGCTGGCGAGGGCGTTCAGGTAGAGCAGGTCCCGCGCGTGCATGTTCGGGCTGATCAGGTTGCTCCCACTGATGAGACGGCTGATAGTGAGACGGCCGATCTTCGCCGTGGGCATGCTCTGCGACATCGCATCTCCTGCTTGCGTATCTCGATTCATGTCAGCTACCCTTGGGGTAATTGGGCGAATAGAGGAACCGTTTCTTGCGGATCACCAGCTTTCCGCCCGCGACGAATTCCTCGCCGCGCTCGGAAAGATGTTGGACCATGCGCTCACGCCAGTCTCTGAGTAAGGACTCATGAGCTGACTGGCCGGCCAGATTGTGAAGCTCACCGGGGTCCTTGTCCATGTCGAAAAGTTGCTCCCGGCCATCGTAGGCGAAGTAGATGTACTTGAACCGGCCGTCGGTCAGAGCGGTCCAGTGGTCCTGGTCGTAGCACATGGAGTGTTCCAGGTCGATCCAGGGCCGCCAATCCTTCGCGTTGCCGCGCACGAGGTTCAGCAGGCTTCTGCCATCCAGATTGGACGGGATCGGGGCTCCCGCCGCATCGAGGAAGGTCGGCAGGACATCGCGCAACTCGGTACATTGCGGCAGCTTGCGGCCGCGCTGGCTCTCCATGCCCATGCCCTTGGGCCAACGCAGGATCATAGGGATGTTCGCCGAACTCTCGTAGGCGTAGGTCTTGCGCCACAGGTGATGGTCGCCCAGCATGTCACCGTGATCCGCGAAGAACAGGATCAGCGTATTGTCGTACAGGCCGCGTTTCCTGAGGGCCGTGAGAATCCGGCCCACCTGCTCGTCGATGAACGTAACCGACGCGTAGTAGGCCCGGCGGGACTTTTTCGCCTGCTGCACGCCCAAGTCCCCGTGCCAAAGGCTCGGATTCGGCGGCTCCTCATGCGGTGCATAGCGAGCGGTCCAGTCTCCCACCACCGGCGCCGGCATGTCATCGACACTGTACATGTCCAGGAAGCGCTGCGGCGGATCGTACGGGCTGTGCGGCCGGGCAAAGGAGACCTTGAGCATGAAGGGCTCCGCTCGGTCGTACTTCTCAATGAACTCGACCGCCCGGTCGCCGGTCCACGTGGTGGGATGCAGCCGCTCGGGCAGAGCGTACGGTTTGGCTAAGTAGTCATTCCAGCCGATGCCGGTGGCATCCGGATTGAGATCGGGGGCCTGCTGCTTGAACCAGAGACGATAATCGCTGACGAAGCCCGGTGTCTCCGCCCGGCCCGACTCGTCCACCAGCAGGCCATGATACCCGCGTAGCTTCTTCTGCGGGTACCAGTGCATCTTGCCGATGCCGAACAGGTAATAGCCGGCGTCACGCAGCGCCTGGGGCAGCTCGAACGGATACCGCCCGGCGACGCGGCCGTAACCGAGCATGCCGTGATGCCAGGGCGACAGACCCGTCAGAATCCCCGCGCGGGCCGGCGTGCAGCTTGGAGTGGACGTGTACGCGTGCGGGAACAGCACGCCCTCCGCGGCGATCGAATCCAGATTCGGTGTCTTGATGATCTTGTTGCCCGCGCAACCGAGGCAGTCGGCTCGATGCTGGTCCGTCATCAGATAGAGAATGTTGGGCTTGGGTCCACGCTGCTTTTGTTCGCTGCCGCTGCAATAGTCCGCATGGGCTGAAGCCCATCCTACAACTGCTGCGCTCTTGAGGAACTCTCGCCGTGTCGTTTCCGGGCGATTATCGCTCATGGCTCGATCCTCCTGCCTGATGCTGCACGAAATCTGTCAAAGCGTAGATCGTCTCAACATTATAGCTTGGCTCAAGGTGAAACACGTACCCGAGATCGCCACCAGCATTCTCTTGGAGGACCCTTCCGGCCCAATCCCAAATCGGCGCTGTGCTTTCGGCCGACATGTCCTGCGGCGAAGGCGCGATGCTGATCGGCATCTCCGGGCCGAAGATCTCGCGTGCCTTGCGGATCGAGGTCGCGCTGCCAAAGTCGAGGGAGCCGAGAGGGTCGATTCGCGTCAGGGCTCCCAGCAGATGAGTGCTCGTGCCGCACGAATGGAAGCGCACCGGTCCGAGCATCGCACCGATTCTCGATGTAACGGGTGCGACGAATTCCTCCACCAGGGCCGGGCTGATCATGCAGCAGGAGCACTCGCCCACGTGGACATCCACAATCGGCAGATCGGCGATATCAGCGAAGTGCCGGCACAGGATAAGGTAGGCGTCGGCAATCCAGTTCAAGAGCCTCTGGCACTGGGCCGGCTCGGTCAGCATGTCCATGAAGATGCCCTCGCCGCAGAGCTTTTGCGCAGTGGTCAAGATGCCGTGAATAGTGGCCCGGCCGGAGGAATCCCAGAAGAACGGCGGGATTGGGCGAAGTCGTCCTCTCCTCGCGCTCCGTATCTGCTCATCGAACAGCCGGACCAGGTCGTGATCCAGCAGCATCTTCGTCGCAGGCAAATCCCCAAGCTTCTTGTTCTTGAGGCAGCACGGCGTGATGTCGGCGTCCCGGTCGTCGGCGGGCAAGAAATCCGCGCCCAGCAGCATGCCCAGGATCATGTTGGGCTGGATGCCGCCGATCAGCACCTGGCTCTTGTCCCAGTAGTCGATCCGCCCCAGGTTTGATTCCGAGTAGAAGACCCCCATGGCAGGGAACGCCTCGGCGGCGTATTCGTTGCACCGGCAATCGACGGCATGACGTTTCGCCGGATCGAAGTAATAGTCCCGATCGAACGCGACTCCGAGCGCCCGATTCATCCACGCTTTGGACAGTGTCCCCGTGAGGGTGATCATATCTTGCCGAATTCGCTGATCTTCACGGATCTACCCGACTCGGCGGACAGGTCCGCGGCAAAGCAGAGCGCCTGGGTCTTGGCCGCGTCCTCCAAGTCCGGGAACGGCCGTTGGTCGCCAACGATGCAATCGAGGAAGTGCGCGACCTCGCTGGTGAATGGATGGTGCGAGACGGCAGCGCTGTCGGGCAGAATGCAGGGAACCTTGAGGAAGTTGTTCTGACCGGGGAACAGTTTCGGGGCGAAAACCTCGTCGTTGCGGACGGAGCCTTCCGTGCCGTAGACCCCGATGTTGAACCGGTACGGCATCTGCGCGTCGAAACTCGTCGCGCTGCGGCCGATCTTGCCATCCTGGAACTTGACGTTGACCGAGATTGTCCCCGGGTACTCGATGGGGTTCTCCGTCTTCACCTGGTACGCCTCGACCTCTTCGGCCTCGCTGCGGGCGAACCACCGCAGGGCATCGACGGCATGGCAGCCGCCGGTCAGGATCGCCGTGCCGCTCTGCTTGCCGCTGGCCAGCCATTTTTGCTGCGGCGTCATCCAGATCCGGTGCAGGTAATCCACCTCGACCATGAAGATATTGCCCAGAGCGCCGCCTTCGATGAGCTGGTCAATGCTCATGAGCAACGGGTTCCAGTGCAGGACGAAACTGATGATCGTCTTGACCTGGTTCCTTCTGACCGCCTGAAGCTGCTTTCGTACATCCTCCATCGTGAGCGCGACGGGCTTCTCAATGATGACGTGTTTCCCTGCCTCCGCGGCGGCAACAACGTAGCGGGTGTGGGTGTCATGAGGTGTGCAGACGACCACGATATCCACATCCTTCATCCGCAGCATCTTCTCGGCATCGGTTTCGATCGCGCAATGGAGATTGTATCTGTCACGGTAGCGCTGGGCGTTGGCGGGATTACGACTGACCAGCGCCCGGACCTCCGAGCGTTCGTCCTTTTGAAACGCTTTCACATACTCTTCCGCGACCGCGCCGCAACCGATGATCGCTGCGCCAAGTCTCTCCATGTCCTGTTCCTTTCTGTCTGAGCTTACTTTTTACTTTTGCAGAGCGGTTCGATGGGTGGCCGTTGCCTTTGCGACCTGCTCTGTTGATTCGAACGGAAGGTATGTCGCACGCATGACAAAGCGGTAGCGCTTGCCCACTTCATACTGCGGAATGAACCACTGGAAATCCCACGCCGGATTTCCCGGACCCGCGCCGTCGGGCGATTGGCTGAGCCGCACCTGATCGCGTGGCCGGAACATTTGTGCGAATGCCATGCCGTGGCTGACCCCATAGTACCAGGGTTCGCGGTAGCGCCAATCCGAGAGGTTGAACACCAGCGTCATGGGGAAGTCCGCATCGCGCGGGAACTTGCGCTGGTCGTTGAAGGCCAGGTGGGTGGGCCGTACACCATGCGCGGGCGTCACGCCGCGAATCCACTGGGCCTCCCCGGCGGCGTCATTGGCGGGAGTGCCTCGAAAGTGAATGTCCAGCGACTCGGGCTGGTGAATGTAGCTGGCGAAGAACAGCCCAATGTAGCCATTCTTGAAGGTCTTGGCACGGGGGATGCAGTCGAGGCTCATCTCGATCGTGCCGTCCTCCAGCAGCGTGTACCGCAGCCAGCTTTCCAGTTGCCAGTGCGGCGTGGGTGGGTGATGGAGCTCGGCTGTGTGTTCATCCGCGCGCCTGATTTCCATTGGTGCTCGGCGCGGCTCGTAGAGGACATCCCGCGCCTGGACGGTGCCATCATGGATGTGCTCGTAGTTGAGACCGGCATACAGCGGCACGAACAGATTTCGGTCCTGCCCGCGACGAGTCAGCGAAGCCACACCGCTGTATCCTTCGCGGTGGTCGGGCAGCACCTGGTCTTTCACGGCCTGGTTGTTCACGATCACGGCGCGCACGCCGCCTCGCTCCAGTACAACATAGGGCTTATCGGCACCCAGGGAGCATGCAGCAGGCATCACAAGTGTCGCCGCCAGAACCATTCCGTACTTCATCTCACGACTCCTTGCGTTTCTTCTGTTTGGCCTTCTGCCTCTGACCTTTGGCGGGCTTTTCCGGCGGCGGTCCGGCCTGACGCCGGAACTCGTCTTCACATTTCTGCCACAGCGCGGACATCTCGCGGGCGCGATCCGGGTACTCCTCCGCGAGGTTCTTCTGCTCGCAACGATCGGTCTTCAGGTCATAAAGCTCCCAGGGGCCCTGGTCTCCCTGGGCCACGAGCTTCCAGTCGCCAACTCGAATGGCCCGATTGCCTATGTGGTGGAAATAAAGATAGTCATGTGTGACGACGCCATCCCTAGTAAACGCCGGCGAGAGGTTCCGGCCCGGCAGCGGCGGGGCGGTCTGGCCGTTCCATTGCGGCGTGATGTCTTTGCCGCCGGCCAGATTGATGATGGTCGGCAGGATATCGATGAAGTGGCACGGATCGTGGCGCAACTCCCCGCGTGCGGGAATGCCCATGGACCAGCGGACGATCAGCGGTGAGGAGATGCCGCCTTCGTGAACCCAGGATTTGTGCAGACGGAACGGCGTGTTGGCAGCGCTGGACCATCCCGGCCCGAGGCACAGATAGGACTTCGCCGAGCCGGGCGCTGCGGAAGGGTCGTTCATGTCGCCCCGGATGATCTGCTCGGCACTGGCGCCATTGTCCGAGACGAAGAGGATCACCGTGTTCTCGTCCGCGCCCATCGCCTTGACCTGATCGAGCACCCGGCCGATCTCCTGGTCCATGCGGTCGATCATCGCGGCGTGGATCGTCATCTTCGTAGCTTGGAATCGCTTTTGTTCTTCGGTCAGGTCCGTCCACGCCACGGCCCGATCCACCTCGCCGGATCCAATTTCTTTCTTGAGTCTCTCCTTCGCGAAGTTCCAGCTTGGAATGGTCTCCGGCTCGCGCGGTGCCAGGTCGCAGTTGATCAGGCCCATTTCCCGCATCCGCTTCCAACGCCGCTCGCGGATTACGTCCCAACCTTCCAGGTAGCGGTCCCGGTACCGGTCGATGTCCTTTTGCAGGGCGTGCAACGGGAAGTGCGGCGAGGTGAACGCCACGTAGCAGTAGAACGGTTCCTGCTTGTGCCGCGCCTGGTGCTCTTTCAGAAAGTCGATGGCGTAACTGGCGATGGCCGTCGTCACGTAGAAATCCGACCCTTCCTCCACGGCCGGGAGTGGGCGGTCGTCCAGCATGTGGTTCCTGGGGTTGAAGTACCGGTCGTGATCGTGCAGCACGTAGGAACGGTCGAAATGTCCGTCGGCGATAACCTTGGGCGCTCCCATCAGGTGCCATTTGCCGGAGTGGTAGCACCGGTATCCGAGCGGTTTGAGGTAGTCCGGCACGACGCGGGTCCACGCAGGCAGCGGACCCTGCGGCGGGTCCATGCGGACCTGTTGCGGGTAGTAGCCCGTCAGCAGGCACGTCCGCGAGGGCCAGCAGCGGCCCGTCGAGTGGCACTCCGTGAACCGCAGGCCCGCAGCCGCCAGCCGGTCCAGGTTGGGCGTGGCGACCTCGCCACCATAACAGCCGGCGTCGGAGTAGCCCATGTCATCGGCGATGATCATGAGGATGTTGGGCTTTCGCGCCGAGGAGGATGCCGGACCGGATGCCATGCCTACGCTGACGTAGGCATGCTCCGATGATCCTGTCAGGCGGGCCGGCCTCAGCGTGGACACGGCACCCGCCGCGCCCCACGTCATCGCTTGTCGGAGAAACTCGCGCCGGGAGACATCTGTTGTTGCCACGCTGTCACCGCCTCTCTGCTGTGCCGAAGTGAGTTCGATAATGCATACCACCATCCGGAACAGGTTGCGTATCTGGGCACGCCAGCCATACGATAAACCCAAATCGATTCGCCTTCAACCGGCTGGCGGTCGAAATCTTGCTCTTGTGACGCCCGGGCGCTGGAGGTATGATTGTAGCAACGATCTGATCCGGAAGATGGGGTGACGCGCGTAGTCCATTGAATCGATCGAGGGTTTCACTGGTTGGCAAAAGCAATCAGCGACACAGAACGTAAGATCCTGGCCGCCTTGCAGGACGGCTTGCCCAACAGCCGCACGCCGTACGCCGACTTGGCGCGCGAGATAGGCATCTCCACGGACGAACTTCTGACCACTCTCGCAGTATGGAAAGAAGAGGGCAAACTGCGGCGAATCGGGGCCGTCGTAAACCATTTCCAAGTGGGCCTGGGCGAAGGCGCGATGGTGGTTTGGAAGGTCGAGCCGGACCGTGTCGCGGAGGTGGGGGCGGTGCTTGCCGGCTTCGAGGAGGTCAGCCACGCCTATGAGCGTCAAACGGCCCCCGGCTGGGACTACAATCTTTACACGATGGTGCACGGGACGACGCCGGAGGCGGTCCGGCGGACGGTCGAGCGGATGAGCCAGGCCGTTGGCGTGTCCGACTACCAGATTCTGGCCACTCGCAGAGAATTGAAAAAGGTACCGCCGAAGTACGTGTAGTATTCTACGTTTGAATCACCCCTCCGGCGACGACATTGTCTTGCTCATCGTACAAGACCAATCGTTGGCCGGGGCAAGGGGCGAATTGGGGCTCGTCGAATTCCATCGTCATGCCGTCGGGCGTCAGGTCGACGAGCTTGCCGAGTCGAGGGTCGCCGTAGGAGCGGATCTTGCCGAACAGCCGTGCATCCGGCGTCAATTTCTCCGGCAGAAGCGTATTCCGGCAGGCCGCTCGCACTGTGCGCGTGCTGACCTGCTCTCGTGTGCCTAGCGCGACAGTGTTGGCGGCGGCGTCGATCCGGCCGACATAGAGCGGCTTGCCGCCGGCAAAACCGAGGCCACGCCGCTGGCCGAGCGTATAGTTGGCGATCCCCTTGTGCACGCCGATCTTTCGGCCCTGCATGTCCATCATGTCCCCGGGCCGGTTCGTTGCCTCGTTCTCCAGGGCCAGCCGGTAGTCCTGCTCGCCGGCGAAGCACAGTTCCATGCTCTCCGCTTTCTCGGCCACCGATAGTCGTAGCTCGCTGGCTATCGCCCGCACCTGATGCTTGGTCAGATCGCCCAAGGGCAGGATGAGGTTTGGCAAGCGGTGGCGGGGGATACCATAGAGAAAGTAGGTCTGATCCTTATCCTTGTCTCGGGCTCGGCGCAGGCAGACGTTCGGACCCTCGTGGATTACTTTCGCATAATGCCCTGTTGCTACGTGGAGGATTCCGAATTCCTCCTGCAGCTCATCCCACACAAGGGAGAACTTCAGGAAGGTGTTGCAGTCCACGCACGGATTGGGCGTTTGCCCGCGTGAATAGGCGTCGCGGAACGGCTGAATGATGACGTCTTGGAATGCCTCGGTCACATCGACGAAGTAGTGGGGGATCCCGAGCTCGTGACACACAAAGGCAGCGTCGGCCCCGCAGCAGCCGCGCGGACCGGTGTCGCAAGCCACGGGGATCTTCATCGTGATGCCCAGGACCTCCCAGCCGGCGGATTTGAGCAGATGCGCGGTCACACTGCTGTCCACGCCGCCGCTCATCAGGACAGCGATCTGCCGGTTGGCAGACTGCATGGGCTCCCAGGGGGAGAACGTGGGGGGCAGCAGCTTGATGTTATACCGATTCTCCGCGCGCATCACTGGTATTGCTTCACAATCTCCTGCGGACTTTCAGGCAAAAGTAGCCCTGTTGCTCGGTCGTTTCGAGGATTTCCTGGCCCTGTCTGCCAAGACTGACGGGCAGGTTCTGGATCGGCTCGCCATCGTCAATCTCGATCTCCAGTATATCGCCGACGGCCACTTTCTCAATCGCCAGCTTCACCTTCACGAGGTTGAGCGGGCAGGGGACGCCGCGGAGGTCCAACTTCGCGGTCAACGCTTGCAGCCCTTCCGGTTACAGGTCACCTTGCCTTCGTCGACGAGGCTCGTGATCGTTGGATCTTGGCCGCAAAGGGCGCAGTCGGCCCGGCGTTTGGCAGGTACCTTGCGGAAGTCCATCGTCAAGGCGCTGTAGGTCAAAAGCGAGCCGGTCAGCAACTCGCCAATCCCGAGCAGGCACTTGATCGCCTCGGTCGCTTGGAGAGAGCCGATCACGCCGGATAAGACGCCAAGGACGCCGGCTTGGCCGCAGGGCGCCCCGGCGTTCCCCGGAGGCGGCCCCGCGAACACGCAGCGGTAACATGCGGTCTTTCCGGGAATTACGGTCATCAACTGGCCCTCAAACTGGAGGATTCCCGCGTGCGAGAAGGGGATCCCCTCGAAGTAGCAGGCGTCGTTGATCAGGAACTTGGCCGGGAAGTTGTCCGTCGCGTCGATGACGAAGTCGTATTCCCGGATGATCTCCCGGATGCTGTCCGCGCGGGCCCACACATCATGGGACCGGACAGCCGCATCAGGGTTGACGGCCCTGATCTTGCTTCGGGCCGAGGCGACCTTTCGTTTTCCGACATCCTTTGTATGGTGGATGACCTGCCTCTGGAGGTTCGTGAGGTCCACCACATCGCCATCCAACAATCCGATAGTTCCTACCCCGGCGGCGGCCAAGTACAGAGCGGCGGGGGAGCCGAGGCCGCCAAGGCCGACGATCAGCACCCTGGAGGAAAGCAGCTTCTCCTGGCCCGCGCCGCCAACCTGCTCCAGAATGATGTTCCGGCTGTATCTTTGAATTTGCTCTTCCGTCAACGACATCGCTGAAATACCCCAAGAATGAAATAACTCCTACGGGAATACTCGGCAGTTTACCACGGAAAGGGGTCTGCTTGCCAGTCCAACTCCGTAATTCGCGTTCTTTCAAACACTTAGGAACGCGCGATCCCAGTCTTTCCAGACCGGCTCAAGACCCTGATGTTTGAGCATGGCCACGATGTCTGCCGGGGCTCGCTCATCGTTGACCTCGAATTGCCCGGCGTTCTCGTGGTCGTGGGAGTAACCACCCGGGCTGGTCCGGCTGCCGGCGCTCATCTTGGTGATCCCAAGCTTGACGAGCCGGTCCCGCAGGTTGGCCGGCTCACGCGTCGAGAGCACCAACCCTGCATCCGCAAAGCACAGCCGCAAGGCCAGCATCATCTGGACGAGATTCCTGTCCGTTACCAAGTGGGGGAATCCTTCGGCAGGCACACCGCACGCCGGTCGTAACCTTGGGAATGAGAAGGAGATGCGCGATTTCCAGTACCGCCGGAACAGATGATGTGCATGCTCGCCCAGAGCCAAGGTCTCGATTCGCCAGTCGGCCAATCCAAGCAGCGGCGCCAGGCCGATCTCCCGCATCCCGGCCCAGGCAAAATCATCGGGACCCCGCAGTCGCATGTCATAATCGGCCTTCGGTCCTCCCAAGTGGTACCGGGCGTAAGCTTGGCGGTCGTAGGTTTCCTGATAAAGCGTAATTCCTTCAATGCCGGCAAGAAACAGTTCGCGGTAGTCGGAGGCGGTCATCTGGTAGATCTCCGCTCCGATGAAGCTGAACTTGCCCCGCAATGCCTTGGCCAAGTCCGTCAGATACGAGACCGATATGAACTGTCTGTCTTCGCTGGTGACCAGAAGAACATCTCTAAACCCTTCGCGGGCAAGGATTTCGGCCTCTGCCACCGCTTCGTCAACGCTCAGGCGGACCCTGTCGAACATGTTATCCCGGTTGAAGCCGCAGTATTGGCAGCGGTTCACGCAATGGCTCGAAAGGTAAAGCGGAGCGTAAAGGCGGATCGTCCGGCCGAAGCGCTGGACAGTCAACTTTCGTGAAAGCTCCGCCATCTGCTCAAGGCAGTTCTCCGCTGCTGGCGACACTAAGGCAACGAGCTTGGAAAGGCTGTATGAACCCGGTCGGGAGGCGATAGCGGTCTCTACCTCGCGGGTCGTCACCTCCTGCAAACGCCGCTCCCACACGTGCCTGCCTGCGTCAAGTTGCTCTTTAGCGAGGATCGCTCGGATGGAAGTGCTGGAATCCATTGGACTTGCTGAAGCGTGCATCTAGTCCCTCAAGAACCCCGTCAGTGGGCTGGATGCTTCCGCATGATCTGCCGGCGCGCGCGGTCCGGCGAGATAAGCCCTTCGACCTGCCTCCACGGCGAGTTTGAAGGCTATCGCCATTTCGCAAGGGTCGCTCGCCGTGGCAATCGCCGTGTTGACGAGCACGGCATCCGCGCCGATCTCCATAGCCTCCGCCGCGTGCGAGGGCAGACCCAGCCCCGCGTCGACGACGACCGGCACGCTGCTCTGTTCGATGATGATCTCCAGAGCAGCACGGGTCTTGAGACCTTGATTAGAGCCGATGGGGCTTCCCAGCGGCATCACAGTAGCCGTCCCAACATCCGCGAGCCTTTTGGCAAGAATCGGGTCCGCGTTGATGTAAGGCAGGACAACAAAGCCCTCCTTCACCAGAACCTCGGCGGCCTTGAGCGTCTCCACCGGGTCCGGCAGCAGATAATAGGGGTCCGGCGTGACTTCCAGCTTCACCCACTTGATATTCGTGGCGGCGCGGGCCAGCCGAGACAGCCGTATGGCCTCTTCCGCGGTCCTGGCGCCGGACGTGTTGGGCAGCAGCAGGAACTTCTCCCCGTCGACCTCCCGCAGGGTATCGTCCTGCGGGTTGCCGATATCCACCCGGCGCAGGGCGACCGTGACGATCTCGGCGCCACAGGCATCTAGGGCCTGGGCCATGACTCGGGGCGAGGCGAATTTGCCTGTCCCTACGAGCAGCCGTGAATCGAACTCTCTGCCGGCGATGACCAGCTTATCCATCTACTCAGCCTCCCCCCATGAACTTGATCAACTCAATCGTCTGGCCGTCGCGGACCGCCGTGCGGGTAAACTCCTCGGGCCGCACGATTTGGCCATCGACCTCCGCCACGACAGTGGTGGCCCCAATCCCCAGCTTTTCGAGCAGGGCGGACAGGGTCGAAGGCATCTCCTGGGGCAGGAATTGGCGGATCTGGCCGTTGATCTGAAGCGATTTCATCCCACTGCATCCAAAACAAAAGGCACTCCCGCGAGAGGAGTGCCGCGATGTTCCGCCGAGCCTCCCTTCGCAGGTGCTAACCTGATCAGGTTCATAGGGTCATCACACACAAGGTGATTTCTCAGCCGTCCGGCGAATGATCCGCCGGACGGCTCCCCTGGCTTCTTATATACTACCGCAGTATCATAAGCCGGTTCGCCGTGCGAAACAACAATATTATCCCTTCGTCGCGCGAACGAGGAATCGCCATGAGCAGCCGCTTTGTCGTTCAGGAACACACAACTCCGGATGGGGTCCACTGGGACTTAATGCTGGAAAAGGGTGAGGTTCTGGCGACCTTTCGTCTGGAGCAGCCGCCCGAAGCGGCCTCAGTCGGCACCGTTCGAGCTACGAAAATATTCGACCATCCCGTGAAGTTCCTTACCTATGAGGGCCCCGTCCAGAAGGGGACAGGCAAGGTGCGGATCGTGGACCGCGGGACCTGCGACGTGTTGGCCGAGGGGGAGGATGTCATCACTCTGACACTGCACGGGGTGATCCTCTGGGGCGACTTCGCGCTGACGCGGGCCGAGGGGACATCCTGGCAGTTGGCCCCGCATCGCTGAGTCGTCTTGCTCCTGAACGCGTGACACCCGGGGAAGACCGTGCTATCATATGCGACCAGTCCGTGAAGTAGTCCGCATCTCAGTTTTGGAGAGCCAGCATGAGACTGAATCGCCGTTCCTTCGTGAAGACCGCTGTCGGTCTGAGCTGCTATGCCGCCGCATCCAGCACGGGCGGTGAGAAAGCGAGTAGACCCTCTGTCGAGCAGTTGGATCGGGCCGCAGCGCAGCCGCTGCTGAAGTTGGACTCGATCGCGTCGCCCGTTCGTATCGCCTCCATCGAGTTGCTCCGGGACCGAAGGAATCATTTCGTCCGCACGCGGTCCTCGGACGGTGCGGAAGGGATCGCTCTGACGAATGGTCGTGCAGGTTATCTCTATCCCATGCTCCAGCAGCTTGTGATTCCCTACTTTATCGGCAAGGACGCCCGACAGCTCGAATCGCTCCTCGACGGGGTCTACGTGTACAACAGTAATTACAAGCTTTCCGGCGTGGCGTTCTGGTGCTGTGTGGCCTGGGTCGAGTTCAGTATCCTGGACATGCTCGGCAAGATCGCCCGCAAACCCTTGGGGGATCTGTTCGGCGGGATCGTCCGCCGGGAGGTCCCGATCTACGTCGCCAGCGGCAACCGCGGCACCACACCCGAGCAAGAGATAGCTATTCTCGTCAAAGGCATCGAGCGCACCGGGGCCAAGGCGGTGAAGTTCAAGGTCGGGGGACGCATGAGCAACAACGCCGACTCCATGCCCGGACGAACGGGGGGGATGATCCGCCTCGTCCGCAAGACTCTCGGCGACAAAGTCATTATCTACGCCGATGCCAACGGCTCCTATGATGCCCCCAAAGCCATCGAGATCGGCAAACTGCTCCAGGACCACGGGATCAACATGTTCGAGGAACCCTGCCCGTTCGACTACCTGGAGGAGACCAAGCAGGTGGCCGATGCCCTAGACATCCCGGTCGCGGGCGGCGAGCAGGAGACGAGCCTGCATCGTTTCCGCTGGATGATCCATAACGACGCCGTCCAAGTGGTTCAGCCGGACCTGCACTACAACGGCGGTTTCATTCGCGCCACGCGGGTCGCGCGCATGGCGGCCCAAGCAGGGATGAAGATCGTCCCGCACATGTCCGGCGAGGGCACCGGCAGCATCGACGTGCTCCAGTTCGCCTCCTTCACGCCCAACATGGGGCCCTTCCAGGAGTACAAAGGCAACATCGAACAGACCGGCCTGTGGTACGACCCACCACTACGCCTCAAGGATGGCGCGATCAACGTCCCGGCCGGTCCCGGCCTGGGGGTCGTCACCGACGTCCTCCGCAATGCCAAGCCGGTGTGACGAGCTAA
Organism: Planctomycetota bacterium; assembly: GCA_023481165.1. GTDB lineage: Bacteria > Planctomycetota > Phycisphaerae > Sedimentisphaerales > Anaerobacaceae > PLanc-01. The sequence goes on from JAMCWO010000059.1 coordinate 48,547, forward strand.
TTCCCTGCGGTGGATACGCCGATGATAGAGGCGATGAAGAAGATTCGCCGCATCCGTCACAAGAACGCATCGAAAGACCTCGCAGGTCCTGATCCTAACTAAACGGCACCGAAGACGCTTGTTGGCTGCAAGCCTTGTCTGGGGTTCTGGGTTCTATACTGCTGCCGGTTGATGCCAGGGAAGCGATGCAGATTTGCATCCCCCCCATCGAGCAAATGCCCAATACTCCGCGGCCGTTTGCCATGCGGGATTGGAAGCAGGTGGCACGCGACTACGATGCCTTGGTCTTCGATCGCCGGGCGACGGGCCGGTTCCTGCCGCTGATTTGGGACGATCGTACGCATACCATGCGATCTTGACGGTTTCGGCCTCTATACCGTCGCGGGCGACCCGCGGCAGGGACCGACCGTGAATCCCGGGTTTCATGAGAGCGTCAACTGCCCGGCCGCCGCGGTCGGCGCCGGCCTCGTCGGGGTCGACAAGCGCAGGCAGGATGGGTACGACTACGTCCGCATGTGCGAGCGGTATTTCTCGCCCAAGGAGAAAGGGGGCGTTGACATCTTTGCCAACGCCGCCCGGCTCTTCTACACCACTGGCCTCCCGCCGGAGAATCAGACTTGCTACGACCAGCGCGACTTCTCCCGCGACGTGATTGCCTATGAGGGTCTGCGCCGGGCGGGCCTGCGTCCTCGGGATGCCGGCAAAGTCCCGTGCGCCTGCGGCGAGCCGCTGCAAACGAAGTGCGTTTTATGCGTCAACCACGCATCTTCAGCCTCCGAGGATGACGATTTTGCCGATTTCAGCTTCCGGCGTGCAACCGCGCGACCGTGATTGACCACTGCAATAATGAATAGGCATACTGCGTCCTTACTGATAGCGGAAAGAATGGGGCTCGGTCCTTGGCATGTAATGGAGAGGTGCCCGTGGAAATCACGCAGGAACACGCCAATCGGTTAGAAGAACTCATGGCCGGGCTGGAATGCCCGAAAGAGTTCATCTGCTACAAGTCTGGATTCACTCATCTCTGTAAAGTGAGGAAAGCTGGAGCGGCGGGGTTGCTCGAATGTTTGGATTCAGGCTCCCGCAATTGCCAGTTTTCTCTGCCTTTCAACGATCCACCCGTCTGCCTATGCCCAGTTCGTGCCTATCTGGCCGCCGAGTTCGGGAAGTAGGATCCGGCACCCCTATTGCCAACCGGGCGAGCTTCGCGCGCCTGCGTCAACCCTCATTTGGGATTGTTTCCTGCTTGGCCGCTTCGGTACAATATGGTCTCCAGTACCGCATCCTGCCAAATGCGCATGGTTGTCGGGTATGCCTGCTGTCTAACGGAGGTTGCTTATGGATGTGACGATTACCCTGACGGTCAACGGCGTTGCGCGGACCGTCACGACCGATCCGCAGCGCCCGCTGCTGGATGTGCTCCGGGAGGACCTGCATCTGACCGGCACGAAATACGGCTGTGGCGAGGGCCATTGTGGGGCGTGCACCGTCCTGATGGATGGCAAGCCGGCCCGGTCCTGTGTCGTCCCGGTGTCCCTGGCCGACAAAAAGAGCATCATAACCATCGAGGGGCTGGCCAAAGGGGATTCGTTGCACCCGGTCCAGGAAGCGTTTCTCGCAGAGGGGGCCATACAGTGCGGGTACTGCACGCCCGGCATGATTCTGTCGGCGGTCGCCCTGCTCCAGGACAAGTCGAATCCCACGGATGAAGAGATTGTCGCGGGGATGAACGGGAACATCTGCCGGTGCAACGGGTACGTGAAGATCATGAATGCTGTCCGGCGCGCCGCCGGCAAGGTGCGGAGGTAAGAGACATGGCCGAGAACCTCTCGATTCAGAAAGCACAGTCCGCTACGGCGAAGTCATCCGCGGGCTCGGAATTCACGATCAGTCGGCGAACCTTCGTGCAGAGCCTTGGCGCCGGCCTCGCTATCACCGTGACCGAGGCGATCTCCTGGGGTCAGCGGCGGGGCGGACGCGGTGGGGCCCAAGGCGGTGGGATGCCCGTCGTGGCGCGACTCCATCTGAATGAAGACGGTACCATCGCCGTCATGAGCGGCAAGGTCGAAGAGGGCCAGGGGGCACGAACCGAGCTTTCCCAAGCGGCGGCGGAAGAGCTGCAGGTGCCGTTTGACAGGATCCGGATTGTCATGGCGGACACGGACTTCGTGCCCGATGATGGGATCACCGCGGGTAGCCGGACGACGCCGGGCAATGTGCCGCCGATGCGCCAGGCGGCCGCCACCGCGCGCGAGCTGCTGACACGCTTCGCCGCGAGACGGTGGCAGGTGGAGCCCAACACGCTGGAGGTGCGCGACGGCACCGTCACGAACAAAGCGACGAATCAGAAACTCACTTACGCGGACCTCGCCACGTCGAAGGAGATTGCCGAGGCGTTCAAGCAGCCGATCGAGTCGAATATTGCCCTCACGGCGGTGAGCGACTGGAAGGTGATGGGCAGTTCGGCCGCTCGTATGAATTGGCGCGACATAGTGACCGGGACGCACTGCTTTCCATCGGATATCGTTCGGCCGAACATGCTCTACGGGCGGGTTCTGCGTCCGCCGGCCTACGGGGCCGTGCTGGAATCCATCGATCTTTCCGCCGCCAAAGCGATGAAGGACGTGGTGGTCGTGCAGGAAAGTGGCTTTGTGGGATTCGCCGCGCCGACGCTGTTCCAGGCCACGGCAGCGATGGAAGCGGCGGCCAAGACGGCCTCTTGGAAGCCTGGTCCACCATCTCCGTCGAGCAAGACTGTTCACGCGTATCTCAAGGAACACGCTCGGATGGGGTCGCCCAGTGAGAAGGGTTTCGCGGACGCTGCGAAGACTCTCACCGCCACGTATACCCTGGCCTACATTCAGCACACGCCGATGGAGCCGCGTGCTGCGGTCGCGGAATGGGACGGCGACAAGTTGACCGTGTGGGCAGGCTGCGATGGTCCCTATCGCGTCAAAGGCGATCTGATGCGGCTGTTCGACCTCCCCGCCGAGCGAGTCCGGGCTATCGTGCCGGATATGGGCGGCGGATTCGGTGGCAAACATAACCCCGATGCGGCCCTGGAGGCGGCCCGACTGGCCAAGGCGGCGGGCAAGCCCGTCTGGATTCGCTGGACCCGGGCGGAGGAATTCACGTGGGCCTATTTTCGTCCGGCCGCGGTCATCGAATGCAAAGGTGGACTCGACGCCAAAGGCAAGCTCGTCGCCTGGGACTTCGTCAATATCAACGCCGGCGGGGCGGCGGTTGATACGCCCTACAACATTGCGAACAAGCGATGCCAGTCTGTAGGTTCCGACTCGCCCTTGGCTCAGGGTGCCTACCGGTGTTTGGCTGCGACGGGCAACAACTTTGCCCGCGAATCGTTCATGGACGAGTTGGCCGCCGTGGCTGGGGCCGACCCGCTGGAGTTTCGGCTCGCTCACTTGGAGAACCAGCGCATCCGAACGGTCCTGGAGACGGCGGCGAAACACTTCAACTGGTCCGAGCGTAAGAAGAAGATCACGCCGGAACTGGGCGTGGGCTTGGCCTGCGGCACGGAGAAGAATTCTGTCGTCGCAGCGTGTGTCGAGGTCGGCATCGACCGCAAGAAGGGCGAGATCAGAGTGCGCGAGGTCTGCGAGGCCTTCGAGCCCGGCCCCATCATCAATCCCGCCAATCTCACGTCCCAGGTGCAGGGCTGCATCGTCATGGGCCTCGGCGGCGCACTGACCGAAGAGATCCAGTTCGAGAATGGCAAGATCCTGAACGCCAGCTTCGCCGACTATCATGTGCCCCGCTTCCGCGATATCCCCAAGATTGATGTGCACCTGGTCAACAAGACGGACATCCCCTCGGCGGGCGGCGGCGAAACGCCGATCATTGCGGTGGCCCCGGCCATCGGAAACGCGGTCTTCGCCGCGACGGGCGTGCGCCTGCGCGCCATGCCGATGCGCGGCGATGCGCTCCGGCAGGCTTGACGGACCATGCAGTTTCCCGGGGAGAACAGGTCAAGTGGCTCACGGGTGATCGGCCGCAGGCTGTTCCTTCGCTGTGCGGCGGGGGCGGCGCTGGCCTCGCTTTCCTGCACCCCCGGCAACCTGTCGACACGCCGCCGGTCGGCTGTCCGTTTCGGCATTGTCACAGACTGCCACTACGCCGATGCCGACCCTGTGGGCACACGTTTCTACCGCGAGTCGCTGGGCAAGCTGGCGGAGTGCGTGGACCGGATGAATACCGAGAAAGTGGATTTCCTGGTCGAACTCGGCGATTTCAAGGACGAGAACCGGCCGCCTGTCGAAGAGAAGACCCTGGCATATCTGCACAAAGTGGAAACTGTGTTTCGCCGGTTTCATGGCCGACGGTACCATGTTCTGGGCAACCACGACATGGACAGCACCTCAAAGCAGCAGTTCCTGCGGCGGGTGGAGAATACCGGCATCGAGGCGGACCGGAGCTACTACTCATTCGACGCGGAGGGACTGCACTGCATCGTGCTTGATGCCAACTACAGGTCCGACGGAAGTGACTACGACCACGGCAACTTCGACTGGACAGATGCGAACATCCCAGCGTGCGAGCTCGACTGGCTTCGGCAAGACCTCGCCGCGTCAGGTGGTCCTGCCGCTGTGTTCAGTCATCAGATGCTCGACGGGACAGGCGCGGTTTACGTGAAGAACGCCGCCGCGGTCCGGCAGATTCTCGCAGCCTCAGGCAAAGTGCTGGCCGTCTTCCAGGGCCATCATCATCCGGGCGCCTACAGCCACATCCATGGCATTCACTATTATACCCTGAAGGGCATGATCGAGGGTCGTGGTGAAGATAACGACTCCTATGCAGTTGTCAAAGTGCAGCCGAACCGCAACATAACCGTCACCGGCTATCGCAAAGCATCCAGCCTCGAACTATCGCGAGTCACCAAGGCGCGCAAGTGGAAGGACCTTGTCCGCAATAGCGCCGTAGACGCTTCCTTTATGCCCTTATGGGCACACTACAAACACGCTTCACCCTGATGCCAAGCACGTACTTACGCGGTTGCTGCAATCGCCTTGCGGACCCGCTCCGGGGTCATGGGCAGTTGGAGCAGCCGGGCGCCGGTGGCGTCGTGGATCGCGTTGGCGACCACGGCCCCCATGACAATGATGGCCGGCTCGCCGCCGCCGTGGGCGGGCTCGTCCTTCAAGTCGAGCAGGACCGTCTCGATCTTCGGCAGCGATGAGAAGCGGGGCAGCTCGTACGTGTCGAAGTTGCGGTCCAGGATCATGCCGTTCCTGAAGTGGATGTCCTCAGTTAGGGTGTAGCCTAAGCCCATCGTGATGCAGCCTTCCACTTGGATCGTGGCGCCCTCGGGGTTGATCACCAGGCCCATATCCTGGGCGCAGACCACGCGTTTGACCTGAGCGCGTCCGGTGCGCTTATCGACCTGGACCTCGGCGATCTCCGCCACGAAGGTGTCGGAGTCTATCCCGACCGCGACGCCCAAGCCCCGGCCACTGGGCGCGGGGGCCGGTTTCCAGCCGAATTTCTCGGCCGCCGCCTTGAGGGCGCGGATCGGCCGCGGGTCTTTCATGTTCTTCAGGCGGAACTCGACCGGGTCCATCTTGACCTTGGCGGCCATGATGTCGATCTGGGACTCGCGGGCGAAGGAGTTGGTATTGTTGCCGGGGGCGCGCCAGGCGCCGGTGGCAAAGGGATGCACGGGCGAGCCGCCGAAGCCGCCGCCGATGGCCTCCGTGCGATGATGCGGGATGTCGTAGAACATGTCCGTACCGCGGGAGCCGGCGTAGTAGACCGCATAGTCCCAGAGCACCGCCTTGCCTGCCTTCGTGAGGCCGGACTTGATCTTTACGACCGCGGCTGGCCGGAAGGTGTCATAGAAGAACTCCTCTTCCCGGCTCCAGCACACCTGGACGGGCTTGCCGGTGATCTTGGAGAGGCGCGCGGCCTCGATAGACTGCCCGCCGGCGCTCTTGCCGCCAAATCCGCCACCGACAAAGGGCGTGATGACCCGCACGTTGTCTTCCGAAAAACCGAGAGCGTTGGCGATCTGGCTTTTCGTCGGGAAGGGGGTCTGGGTGGAGATCCAGACCGTGGCCTTATTACCTTCGACCTGGGCGAGGGCGGTGTGGGTCTCCATGGACGCATGGGCTTTGTACCCATCGAGGTAGGTCTGCTCCACGAGGATCTCGGCCTGCTTCTGGCCTTCCTCCAAGTTTCCGCCCTGAGGGGCGCCATTGCCGCTCTTGGCGCTCTTGAGCAGATGGTCGAAGATGTTCTGATCGTCGAGCTTGGAAGGCGGGGGATCGAATTCCGCCTGGATCTGGGATACGGCCTCGGCCGCCTGGTCGGGATTCTGGTGCAGAACCGCGACGAGATCGCCTTCACGGACGACGGTAACGCCCTCCAGCTTTTCGGCGGCGGAGGTGTCCACTTTCTTGAGCTTGGCGCCGTGGGCCGGGGGTCTCACGAGCTTGGCATATAGCATGCCCGGCAGCCGGATATCGCCGGCGTACTGGGCCTTGCCGGTCACCTTCTCGGCCGAGTCCCGCCGCAGGAAGGATTTGTTCATCACCTTGAACTCCGACGGCTTCTTGAGCGCGGGCTTCTCCTTGGCGCGTCGGGCAATCGTCTTTCCCTTGGCAAGATCGCCGTAGGTGACGCGCTTGTCTTTTTGCTGCTTGTCGTAGATCACGCCGTTGTCGGCGACGAGTCTCTCCTGGGGCACCTTGAGCTGCTCGGAAGCGAGTTCCAATAGGACTCTCCGAGCCTCGGCGCCGGCCGCCCGCAGCGGCGGGCCGAAGAACCGCGTGGTCATCGAGCCAAACGTCCCCATATCCCACGGGCAAACCGAAGTATCGCCCATGATCATGTCCACCGATTCGAGGCCGACATCGACCTCATCGGCCAGCATCTGGGCCAGCGAGGTGACGACGCCCTGGCCCTGCTCGATTTTGCCGGTGAAGCAGGTGACCCGACCATCGGGACCGATCCGGAGATACGCATTGAAGTCCTCCGGGTAGCTGCGTCCACCACCGCCGCGACGCTGGGCCTCCAGGACCGAGCTGTCGCCGACGCAGAAGAATATGAAGATTCCGCCGCCGAGGGCTTTGAGTAGGTCGCGGCGCGAGAGGTTGGGATCGAACTTGATATCGGTGAAATCGATATTCAAGAATTCGTAGTCGTTCATTAGGCCTTTCCTCCCTTCATGGCGGTCGCGGCGGACTGGATGGCATCGATGATCCGGGTATGCGCCCCGCAGCGGCAGAGGTTCTGGTCCATGCCTTGGATGATCTCCTCCCGCGTGGGTTCGGGATTCTCCTGGAGCAGGCTGTAGGCGGTGAGGATCATGCCCGGTGTGCAAAAGCCGCACTGGAGGGCATCATGCTCGACGAACGCCTTCTGCAGCGGGTGCAACTCACCATCCTTGGCCAGTCCTTCAATCGTGCGGACCTGCCGACCGTTGGCGTTGCGGACCGGGTAGACGCACGAGCGGACGGCCTTGTTGTCCACCAGGACGGTGCAGGCGCCGCAATGAGCCTGGCCGCAGCCGTATTTGGTCCCGGTCAGACCGAGATCGGTCCGCAGCACCCACAAGAGCGGTCGTTGCCCATCGGTGGTCACGCTGACCGGTTGGTCATTGAGTGTAAAAGCGATTGTCTCTGCCATAGCGTACCCCCGTACCCTTGATCTCAGTCGACGCCCATACAGAATCCCATAGAGGAATCCAACGTCAGCGGGCACATGATAGCGTCGTTGATCGCAGTAGTACAGAGAGAACTTGCCCGACGTAACACTTGGCACTTTGCCCTTGAAACTCTCTCCCCAAATTGGCTTCGTTTTGCTGTGTAGAAAACATGGCATACGGCAGTCGTCCATCTTGGCCGAGCGAACGTATAAGATGTATGGAAACGAGCAAATCTACCCTAACCGTAGCCCAAGAGGCCCTGAAGGCGGGCCAAGAGAGCCTGCCGGACTACCGCCATCCCAAGAGCCCCAAGAAGTTCACCCAACCGCAACTGTTCGCCTGTCTGGTCGTCAAGGAATTCCGCCGGCTGGACTACCGGGGGATCTGGGTGCTGCTCCAGGAAGGAGGATCAGGGGTCACATCTCGAATTAGCAATTATTCGCTGCTCCCGCGCAGCAGGCGCTGCAACGTCTGGTCTTTATTCAAACGGCGCTCGGTTCGGCGACAGGCTTGCGAGACGGCGGCATACCCCACGC
>JAMCWO010000176.1 GCA_023481165.1 Planctomycetota bacterium
CAGTCGCGTCAGAAACCCCTCGCGATCCCGTTCGTCGCGAAAGATCGCCCGCCGCTCATTGCCGCGGTTGAGCACGTGGTAAAAGGTATCCTCCTGGTCAATCCGCAAAGGTCGTGCCATGCCCGCATACTACCGCCTGGTCTACCGCCCGTCAACCAATAATTGCTAATTCGAGATGTGACCCCATGAGCCACCATGAGCCATGAGCCATGGAGCCATGTGAGCCATGAGGCTCCCGGCTGTCGACCTGCTCATCTGCCAAAAGGAAGACCCCGATATTGGCCAGCGCCTGCTTTTGGCCGCACAGACCCGGGGATGGTCTGCCCCTATCCTGTTGTGCAAAGCCTACGCGGCGTCCCTCGCCACGGCGGCAGGAACAACCGAGGCAGTGGCCGCCCCGCTTATCATCGCTGCCGAGAGCGAGTTCAGACAACAGATGGAATTGTACGGAACCGCGTTGACCCAGGAAGACCCGATCACTACGTTGTCCGAACAGGGGGCCGGACTCGCCAAGCAGCTTCTGGCCGCCAAGCAAGGGATTATCGTCGATGTCCCCGTGGACCTGATGAAGCAGATCATAGACGCGGCCATCGATGCTGTGAAGAGCGACTACGCGGCCGAACTTGCCGCCACAGTCACATACGTTCGACAGCAATTGCAGTCCCACGGCATCACCAGTCCAGCCCTGCAAAGGACGGTCCAGCCCAACAAACGCCCCCTTCAAATCGACCCCTCCTGCATCAGATGCTCGTACAGCTTCTGCTCCAATAGTCGGACAAGCCCAGGGTCATTCCGTTTGTAGAGGTCCAGGATCTCGAGGCAGATGACCTTCGCAGGATTCTGACCGTATCCCTCCACCATCTCAGTCACCATGTCAGGCTCCATCACGAAGATTTTGTCCGCCAGATCCGCTATCTTCTTCGTCACCGGCCGAGTGGCCCCATCCGACATCCCCGCTGAGCTGGCCTCAATATCGAGGCCGTTTTCCGCTGCAATCCTGCTGCACACTGCCTCCGCTGTCGGGCTCCGATCCACGTTCGCATAGCAGACAAACAGATAGTGCAGTCGCTCTGGCATCACCAGTCCTTGTCATTACTATCCTCGTCCCCGGCCGCAGCACTTCTTGTACTTCCGCCCGCTGCCGCACGGACAGGGAGCGTTGCGGGGCACTCTGGGCTTCGGCGGCACCGATTCTATTGGGATGGGGGCGCGGGGCACGGGCTGATCCGCTGGCGCCGGTGTCGGGCTCTCTGTCGTCAGGCCCAATTCTCGTAGCATGGCTTCCCGGGGAACGCAAACAGACCCCGGCCCCATGGGATCCGGCATCGTTCGAATCAGCATCAACACCTGCTGACGGCCTTCCTCGGTCCGGCAGGCTTGCCGCGGTGTTCTGCCGGCCAGGGCTGGCAACGGCATGTCCGTCCATGCCATGTAGTGTTTGTTCATCATGTCCTGAATGGCGGCGTTCAGCTCCGGTGTCATCTCCACGGGCTCGGGCTTCGCAATCCGCTCATCCAGGGGCCTCTCCTTCTCAGCTTCGTTCCAGCGACGCGTCCGGACGCTCTTGAAAGCCACGCCGGGCAGCTTCTCCAGCCACTGGCGGGCACGGGCGAATCGCTTGGCGGAATTCACCGTCAGTACGAGCTCATCACCCACGAACTCTATGCGACTCAGCGTGATCGTGTCCCCCATCATCTGGCGGCCAGGACCAGCCTTCTTGTTCCAGACCAGTTCATCCGCCTCCTCGTCGTAGTCAATATCCTTGCGCTTCATCAGCGTCTTACGCGTCTCGTCAGGATTCGCCACAGAAAACGAGGCAATGTGCCATAGAAACTCTTCCCCATCTGTATTGCACAGGCGCGCCGACTTCCGGTTGGCTTGCCACTGGTCCATCCACTGCCATAGCCAACCGAACATGTGGGCATCTCTCCGCCGCCCTTCAGGGGTGAATTCCATCCCGCACCCTCGGAGGAATTCCACCGCCTCCAGTCCCATTCCCGCACCCAACGGCGGCCCAGCCAGCTCTACAAAGTGGAAATGGCCTGCTTGGAATACCCGGGCTGCAAAGAACACGTTGTTCTCGATGTTCTCCGACATCAATTGATCGTACACCGTCACCCTGCCGCCCAGCAGGACATCCTCCAGATCGATCGTCCCTGCCTTGGGATCATGGCCAGCAACTCGATACAGCGTCGGGCAGGCCTCCGTGCGGGCGCGAAGCAGGATAGCTTCTACCGCCGGCAGCCCTTCTGCCAGCATCTTCTCTGCCTGGGTCTGGCTGGTCTTGTTGGGGCGGTAGTCCAGGATCGCCCAGGCCATGTAGGCACCCAGCACCCCCTGCTTTTCATGCTCCCGAACATAGTAGTCGAGGTCGTCATCGTTGAAGTATCGCTTTATGGCTCGCGTCGAGCGCAAGCGCCGGTCCGACTTCATGTGTTGCACGAAACGTCCGTACAATCGCCGGTCCGCATCTTTCCAGCCCTTCAGGTCGTCAGGTGCCGGCGTCTCTGCATCCCCATCTGCCATATTTCCCAGTTCATCGGTGAATGGCGCCATGTTGCCATCTGCCACTTTGTAGAACTCCGCGACCAGTTCCTGGAGCTTCGGGATCACAGCCTTGTAGGTGCACTTGACGCCCAGCGGCTCAAGTATGGGCCTCATGGCATCGAAGAGCCTGCGGCTGGAAAAGACCATTTCGCGCGGCAGCCCTTTGACTTTTCTCAAGCCCTTGCCCCGAAAGGTGTCCATCACACGATTGGCGGCGTCTCTCAGATCTCCCGAGAACACGGGCCGCCCCTGCAGGATTCGATCGTCTGTATCATCAACCACCAGCAGCACCTGCATGGCCCGGTCGTCGCCTTTGATGCCAGCAGGAAGCGCGGGCATACCTACCAGCCACGTCGCCCTCAGGCGGGGCAGGCTGCCCAGGTCGTGGCTGGTGGCCAGCAGCGGTACAGTCGTGGGCTCTACTTCTTGGGTCCATTTCTCCCGCGTCACACTCACCTGGGGCACTGTCCCCTCGCGCCGGATGTTGACAATCCAAATGCCCTCTGGATCGTCGAGTCTTGCCGGTCGCAGCAACTTCTTCTTGTCCGTCTCGACCACAGCCTGTAGAACCCACCCCAGCAGCGTCAGTTCAGATTCGTTCGGTACCCGTCCCTGTTGTCCAGATGGCTTGGCCAGGAAATGCGGCACCTGCTCATCATAGCGAGGATGCTGGCCAGCCTCGCGGAGCAGTGCCTGGGCGTCCGGAGGCAGACTCCCAAACTCGTCCATGCTGAAGCCCAGCATGTCCATGTCCTCCAGGGCATCATCCCCCGGCCCTCCCGCACCAAGAAGCGCGGCGAATGAGGCGGCCGCGTTTGGCCCTCGAAAGAGCGATAGGCCATATTCCTCGCCGGCATTACCCAGCACCACCCCGAGCATCGGCTCACCCTGGCCGGCAATCCGCACACCAAAGCAGTCGTAGTTGGTGAACCGCTTCCAAAGCTTGCGGCTGTTGAACTCGCCGGCGGCTTGAAGCACGTCGCGTACGATATCCTCACGTTCCATCGATTCACCCCCTGGATCGTCCTTTTCCTGTGTCGGCATCCGCGAAAGATGCCCGTGAACGTGGCCTAACGCCACGCGGCCAGCAGCCAATTGCGCCGGGTCCCAGAATCCAACACATCGCCTGGTCGCTGGCGATTGTAAGCCCGTCGGGACTATTCCACAAGGATGCCGCTTTCTTCATCTCCATGGGGGGGGGTTGTCAGTGACCCTCGACCGACAGCCCTATAAGGTTAGCTCGCCCTGAACGAGGGGGCGAGTGCCTTATACGGCTTTCGTGTCGTCAGCATGGTCGGCGAAGTCCCGGCTCCCGAACGAAGTGAGGGCGAAGAATGTGGAAGATTGTCGGCGGAGACACAATCTTCGACATTCTTAAGGACGGAGCAGTCCCGTGAGGCCGCCTGACTCGCAGGCGGCTCGCCAAAATACATGAGGGTTGCGAAGCCCGCGGCAGCGGCAAGTCAACCTTCATGTTTTTTGGCATCATATCCCCGAGCCCCCGAACCAACGGCGATAGCCCTATAAGGTTAGGTGAACCTGAGGCGACAGCGGCGAACCGCTATTCCATTGGTCCAGCATGCCAGCCCTGATGCCGATCGTGCGAAACAAAGCCAATTCGCCCCGGAAGGGTCGGGCGGGGACGGCCAACCCTCGATCAGGTCGAGGGCAGGCTCTACGAAGAGCAGGCCAGCAATCGTGCGAAACAAAGCCAATTCGCCTTGGAGCATTATGGATGGCAAGTGCTGTGTGACAAAGGCGTTACAACAGATTGGACCCTGGGACAGCCTCGGAAAAACAAAGCCAATTTCCGGTGGGGCCAGTTGTACAAACAAACCCAATTTGCCGCCGACGAGCGGGCAAGACCATCGCCGAGGCTCGAGGCTTGATGATGCCATCCGGGCAAGAGCTGGCGGAATCCACCGGCGCGTGCAGGCCCCACTCCGGTGACAGCCGTGGTACAAGCGGGGTTGATTCGTGGGCCAGCAGGCGTACAATAGACAAGGGTCGAGAGGTTCTGTGAGGAAGGATTGCCTATGAGCCACAGTCCAAGAGGTTTCACGCTGATCGAGTTGCTGGTGGTGATCGCCATCATTGCCATTCTGATGGCGATCCTGATGCCCGGCTTAAGCAAGGCGAAGAAACAGGCGCAGGCCACCACGTGTCTGAGCGGTCTCAAACAGATCGGCGTGGGGGCGAACTTGTACGCCCAGGATTATGATTACTTCATCCCGCGGGGCTCGACCGGGACTTCAGCCATCTGGTTCATGCAGTACCTGCCGTACCTCGGCCAACGGCTCAACGAGGGCGATTACCGCAGCGTGAAATGCTATCGCTGCAAGAGCTTTCCCACGACCGGGCTGGGCTTGTATGACGTCCCCAATTCCCGGCAGACGGTCTGCTACGTGATGAACGACTGGACATTCTCCAGTAGAACCGACCAGACGGGGACCAGCATGGGACACCCCACCAAGCTGTCGGTGTTCAAGCGACCGGCCGAGACGATCTATCTGGCCGACAACGAGGCCGGTACCTGGCGTCCCATCATCGAGAGCGCCACCAGCCGGGAAATCATCCGCTGCGACATCTTCTTGCCTTCGCACCTGCCGCTGTCGGAGAACCACGACATCAACGATGGACAACGCATCGCGCGGGAGAGGCACCGCAAAGGCTGCAATGTCCTGTACCTCGACTGGCATTCCGGATATGTCGCCGCCGAAGACATGACCGTCGACATGTGGCGCGACAAATAATCGGACAGCAGTAGCCGATAGCCCGTAGTCAGTTGTCGGCTCGCCGTTCTCCGTTGTCGGTCATTCGTCAATCGTCTGTCATCCGTTTTCCGTCGCGGACGTAAGGCTTTTGGCCGGGGAAAGCAGGGTTTCTGCCTGTTGAGCACGCGGACCGCCGATGCAGAAATGGCAGTATCCGACAGAAGAACCGGCATCGGCATTCAGGTAGAAGGGAAAAGAGCGATGAAGACACGAGAGTTGGGCAAGAGCGGTTTGGCGGTTTCCGCCCTGGGTTTGGGCTGCATGGGCATGTCCGAGTTCTACGGCGCCCATGATGAGCAGGAGGCCATCGCGACGATCCACGAGGCCATGGACTTGGGCATCAATTTCCTCGATACAGCCGATGCGTACGGGCCGTTTACGAACGAGCAGCTTGTCGGCCGCGCCATCCAGGGGCACCGCCATGAAGTCATCTTGGCCACCAAATTCGGCAATGTACGTAGTGCGGACGGCCGCTACCTCGGCATCATCGGCCGGCCCGAGTACGTGATGGCCGCCTGCGACGCTTCGCTGCGCCGGCTCGGCGTGGAGACCATTGATCTCTATTATCAGCACCGCGTGGACCCGAATACGCCGATCGAGGATACGGTGGGCGCGATGGAGCGGCTGGTCGAGCAGGGAAAGGTCCGGCACCTCGGCTTGTCGGAGGCAGCGATCGACACGCTCCGCCGGGCCCATGCGGCCCACCCGATCGCGGCCCTGCAGACGGAATACTCCCTCTGGAGCCGCGATCCGGAAGACGGCACCCTCGACGCCTGTCGTGAGCTCGGGGTCGGCTTCGTCGCGTACAGCCCGCTCGGGCGCGGCTTCCTGGCCGGGCGGTTCAAGAGCTTTGACGACCTGGCGCCGGACGATTGGCGCCGCGCCAGCCCGCGGTTCCAGGGCGAGAACTTCCAGAAGAACCTGGATCTGGTCGAGCGAATCCAGGAAATGGCCGCGGACAAAGGCTGTACGGCGGCACAGCTTGCGCTGGCCTGGGTGCTGGCGCAGGGCGAGGATATTGTGCCGATCCCCGGCACCAAGCGGCGGCACTACGTCCGGGAGAATGTGGACGCCCTCGAGGTGGAGATCACGCCGGAAGACCTCGAACGACTGGAGGAAATCGCGCCGAAAGGCGCGGCGGCCGGGGAACGCTACGCGGAAGGCGGAATGGCCTTGGTCAATCGGTGAGGACGACCGTCAACCGTCCGGAGCAGTCCCGCTCGGCATCCAGCACGGCAAGGTGGTACGGCTCGCATCGGCCGACGTCAGGCAGCCGAGGGCGGACGCCACGCCGGATGCTACCTCTTGACGGGGCGAGCCGCGCCACCGGCCAACGATGACACGTGAAGAGAAGAATCTGCTGTGTATTCCTTCGCAATGAACATCCCCGCCAGGGTCGGCCGCGAGTTGGCGGTCAGCATTTTCGGCGTGAGGCTGGTCGGCCTGACCGCCGAAAACGGCATCAAACTATTGCTCACGGTGGGACTGCTCCTTGCATTGTGGCTGATCGGCAAGGGGCTCCGGACCTTGGCGCGGCTCCTGACTCGCGGGCGCAAAAAACGTGCGTGCGGCGTTCGCGGTGATGTCGTCCGGGTCCAGTTCCTCTATACGACCGTGATGGAGATGGGCCAGCCGCCCGTGCAGGTCAAGATCGCCGGGGTGCCGGCGCCGTGAGTCTGCCATCCAGCTCAATGTCTACTTGCCCCTGGAGACCCTTGGCGGAGACGAATTCATAATCATGTGCCCCACGCAGGAGAACATGGCTGTGATCTACCTCCAATTGGAGCGCCCGTTCGGGGCTCCTGTGCCGGAGCACGTTGGCCAGAAGAAAGGCCTTTTCGAGGCCATCGCCGGTACCGTAGTTGGCCAGCTCATCGGGCTGCGCCAGGCGATTGTGGTCGTAGAGGGAAGCGGCGGACATGCTGACGAGCCATTCGTAGACCTCCGCGACAGACATCGATTTCGTCTTCTCGAGCGACACGGGGCTGCGCTCGACGGCCGCCTTCACGAAGGGACGCCAATCGCAGCTTTCCATGTCTCGGAAGGCGTAGAACGCCAAATCCACGACGGTGTTCTCGTTACGAATTCGGGACAGATACTCGATGATCTCGTCGCGGCTCTGATCGACAGAGATTTGGATCACGCCGGCATTGGCAAAGCTCTTGTCAACCCCGGGCAACTGGGCCCCGACATGAACGAAATCCATCAAGTCCTCGATCAGTCGGTCCACCTCCGGGATCGTTCCCCGCAGGACCTTGCGCAGAGCCTCCCGGCCGCGCGGCTCGCGCACATCCGCCTTGTGCCGGGTCAGGAACTCGCAAAGCTGGTCGCACCGGACACGCCCGGGCAGCTCGTACGGCACGAAATCCTCCTCAGAGACCTCGGCCAGCAACTTGTCGTGCGTGGAGTCGCCAATCTTGTAGGGGCTGCCGTGCTCGTAGTGGTAGAGCATCTCGGCCGGCATGAAACGCGGCTGACCGTGGCACTCGCGGCAGATTTGGAAATACTTCTGGTACCGGGGCATGGCACGCAAGAAGCTCGCAAAGATGGTGAAGGTCAGGTCGGTCGAAAGATAGTCGGCCAGCCGGGCGCGGAAATGCTCGTACGCCTTCGGATCGATGGTCGCATCCGGGTAGAGGCAGTGAATGTAGCCGGTGTGATGGGCGACGACGGTGACACGCTCGTTGCGCAAGGCCCGCTGGGCTTTGTCGGAGATTTCAGTACCGTTGAACCACATCGACTTCGTGACGAGCCGACGGTTATTGGTCAGAATGCCATCCTGGAGGTCGAGGAAGTTCTGCGAGTGCAGCGGGGTCAGGATCATGTAGATGTCTTCGAGCGGAACGCCGCCCACGATGAAGGCCGCGGCGGCGTAGAGGGCCGCCAGGGACACGCACTCCCCCGCCGCCCGGCCGTAACCGGGCTTGAGCCGGAAGGCGTCCATCGCCTCGACGGTCTCGGTTTTCCAGTAGGGGATGACATCGCTGGTGTATTTGTCCAGCCCGAAGTGCTTGCGGATATCCACATCGAAGTAGTACTTGTCGCCCTCGTAGCCGAAGAGGGCGTTGCTCTGGGCGATCTGCTCCGGCGACAGGTACGGGGCGAAGCGTTTCAACTCGGTGTTGCGGTCGGTCAGCCCCCACGTTTCAAGGTCGAGATTGAAGTCGAATTCGTCCATGATGAACTGCCGCAGCCGCATCAGCTTGCGGTAGCTGCCCTTGCCCTCGAGCTTGCGGAACGACTCCAACTCGCGCCATTTCCAGAGCACCGGACTCATGATGTTCGCCAGCACCAGGCTGTACATCAGCTCCGGAAAGACGAAGATCTCCATGTCCGACAGCGTATACGCCGACGAGTATTTTTCGATATCTTTCATATCCGTTTTTACGGGCTCACCAGAAAGCCTGCAGGGCAGCCGAGAGTAGCGCACACAATACAACCTACGAGCTTCCAATCTCCAGTCTTAACTATACGCACGATCCCCGGATGGGGTTTATCGCATCTGCCACGTGTTGCCGTGTGCCGTGACGACAAAGCTCCCGACCAGCACGAATGGCACCCGATGCTCAATCCGGCGTGCCAAGAGATTCCCGAAGTCCGCCACATCGAGCCGCCATTGTCTGTCGTCGTGAAGGCCCAGGATGCGGCAGAGCCGGGCCATGTGCACGTCCATGGGCACCACGAGCCTGGCGGGATCGATGCGTGTCCACAGCCCGGGATCGACTTCATCCCGGCGGACCATCCAGCGAAGAAAGAGGTTCAGCCGCTTGCTGGCACTGCCGCGGCTGGGATTGGCCAGGAGATAATTCAGGCCGGCGGGAACCTGCTTGCCATGCATTTGGCACAAGGAATTGCAGAACCGGCTCAACGCCGGCAAGACGGTGGCATCGTCGCAACAATAACCCAGAGCAAAGAACGATTCGAGACTGCCGCAATCGTCAAACACACGCCGGAACAGGGCCAGCAGATCGGACACGTCGTCGCCGGTGGTGAAGCGATGCTTGAAAGTGCGCAACCTGGCGCGGGCGAAGCCGTCGAAACGGGAGGTGAAGTAGTATGGCGCGTTGTCCATTCGTTCGAGAAGTTGCGTCAGGCTGCGGTCGATTTGCCGGACGCGGCCGTAGGCCAGCGCGGACGCGAGGAATGCCACAATCTCCATGTCCCGGCGCTCCATATACCGATAGACGAACTGCAGTGGGTCCGGCGGCACGAGAACGCGCTGGTTGTACTTGGCATAGAGCCTCTCCAGAAGTATCCGCGTCTGTCGAACGTGCACCTCCATCAGGAACCATCGCTCACACTGGCTACGTACCGCCCATTGCTCTTGAGCACCCTGACGTGGCAGTCCAGAAGCCGGCTCAGCTTCGCCGAAGTCAATACGGCCGCGGGCGGTCCAGCGCCGACAATGCGGCCCTGCTTGAGAAGGACGACCTGGTCCACGGCGCCCGGCAGTTCATCCAAATGATGGGAGATCATCACCACGGTAGGATGATCGGGCCGGCCCAGGAGCCGGTCGAGGACCCCCATGCACACAGCCCGGGCGCCCATATCCAGTCCCGCCGTTGGTTCATCGAGCAGCAGGAGTCGGGGCTTGCCGATCATGGCCCGAGCAAGGAGCGCCTTCATCTGTTCACCGGTGGATACCTGCGAGAATGCATCGTTTGCCACGCGGCCAAGTCCAAACGACCGGATTTCGGCCTTGATGCGGCTCTGTGCTTTAGGGGGAATCTCTTCATGCAGAGGCAGGCGGATCGTCCCGGACAGGCCGGTGGCCACGACCTCGCGGACGCTCATGCGCTCGTCGAACATCGGACTACGGGAAGGCTCGATCAGACCGATCCCGCGACGGACCCGGGCCAGCTCGACTTGGCCATACGTCTGGCCGCCGATGCGGACGACGCCGCGCGTGGGCCACACATAGCCGCCCAGAACCGCCAGAAGCGTCGATTTCCCGGAGCCGTTCGGGCCCAGGATGGCGCAACAACTCCCCGGTGCAACCCGAAAGGATACACCGGCAAGTATCGAGTGCCCCTGTCGGACGACACTCACGTTCTCAAGGTTGACAGCGTGCGCGTTCAAAGGTACTGCAAGAAAGAACCAACCACATGGAATCATCGTCAGAGCCGGCCATTATCGCGGCGCAGCGCGGCTTGTCAATGCTCCAGAGACACAGTCTCCTGTATGAGCCAGACCCCTCCACTACTCCGATCTCAAGGCCACCATCGGATCGACTCTGGCAGCCCGGCGGGCGGGGATATAGCCGGCCAGGAGCGAAGCGGCCCCCAGCAAAGCTATGGTCACGATGATACCAGCCGGATCGACCGGACGGACGCCGTAGAGCAGGCTGGCCGACACTTTCGCCACACCCAGGCCCAGCAACAGCCCGACCGTCAGCCCCACAAGCGTAAGTGCCAGCCCTTCCCGCAGGACCATGCCCATGATGTTCCCGCGGGTCGCCCCGAGGGCCATGCGGATGCCGATCTCCGAAGTCCGCGAGGCGACCATATAGCCCTTGATCGCATAGATGCCCAGGGCCGCCAGGAACAGGGCCGCCGTTCCGGCCGCCAGCGCCAGGCGGGCGCCGAATCCCGCCGCCCATACAGAAGGGTCGTCGCGGCGTCTCTGTGCGAGAGTCGCCATCGACAAAACCGGGACACGCGGATCGACGCGATGAATCTCCTGGGAAATCCGCTGCCACAAAGCATCCACTCTTCCCCGATTCGCCAAGCGCAGATAGAGCCATGGGGACAACTGATCCGCGGGACTGGGTCTGTACATCTGGACACGGACCTCGCGTTCCCCGACGCCCGGCACGTGGGCGACGATCCCGACCACGCGGTAAGGATCGGAATACTCCGTAAAGAATCCCAATTGAATCCAGCAGCCGAGAGCATTGCCGTCCGGGCGGAGCTTGCGCGCCAGGCTCTCGTCGATGATCGTCACCTTCTCCGCGTTCGGGGCACTGTCCAGCCGGTCGAAGAGACGCCCCTGCAACAGGTGGATGCCCAGCGCGGTGAAATAATCCCGCCCGATGTCGGTAACGGCGGCCCGCTGCGCGACGTATCGCTTCGACCCGCTCTCTCCGGTCCCGTGCAGGTATTCACAGATCGACATGGGTCCGCCGCCCCCGAAAAAGAAGCCGGGCGATGTCCCCAGCGTCTGCACGTCCGGCAGGGACACCAGATGGTCGGCCAGGGCCTCGCAGACCTGGACGCTCTGGCCCCGATCATACCCCGCGGAAAGCGGATCGATCTGGATGACCAGCTTGTCTTCCAAAGAAAACCGCGGGTCTGGCCGCGCCAACTGCACGGCACTGTGCGTCAGCAGCGCCGCGCTCAGCACCAGCACCACGGCCAAGGCAATCTGGCCCACCACCGAGAGACCGCTTCCTCGCCTTCTCCGGAGGCGTCCACGCACGCTGCCGACGGCTTCCTTCATCCCGCCGGCAATGTCGCACCGCGACAGCCACAGAGCAGGTCTGAGGCCAAACAGCACGGTGGCGAGCAGGCAAGAACCCAGGGTGGCTGCCAGGACCCGCACGTTCAAGCCGGGCCGGAAGCTCCGCAATTCGGGGTCCTGCGCCGCCGCGATCCACACGTTGAGAATCCTCGTGCCCCAGAAGGCGAGCAGGAAGCCGAGGGCCCCTCCCACCAGCGCCAACAGCAGAGACTCCACGAGCAACTGCCGGATGATTCGCCAGCGGCCTCCGCCGAGGGCCAGGCGGACGGCAATCTCGCGATGGCGTGCGGTCCCTTGCACGATCAGCATGTTCGCCAGGTTCAGGCAGGCAATCATCAGGATGATCCCGGACGCCACCATCAGGACCAGACTGACAATGGTGTTTGCCAGATGCTCCTGCTCGACGTCCCCGTCAATCATGAACCGGCCCGGCGGACGAAGCAGAAACGAGGAGCTGGCCCTCCATTGCCTGGGATATTGCAGTTTGAAGCGCGGGACCAGAGCTTGCAGTTGTGCCTGAGCCACCGCTAGGTTCAAGCCGGGCTGGAGCCGTCCCACGATGTGCAGCCCCGGGTAGTGCCGGTCCGGCCCGGCGTTGGCGCGGCGCGTCGAGTCTCGGGAAAGCTCGGCCACCGACAGCCAGTTCCCCAGAGGCAGCCAGAGGTCCGGGCCAATGAGTGCCGCGCCAGTGAAGCCCTCCGGTGCGACGCCGACGACCTGGCAGCGGATGCCATTGACGCTCAGGAACTGGCCGACGATCTTCGGATCGACGCCCCACTGTTGCCAGAGACGGTGGCTCAGAACCAGGACGGGAGCGCAGCCTTCCCGCTCTTCCTCGGGCAGGAAACCCCGTCCACGCGCTGGGGCGACTCCCAGAAAAGAGAAGTAGTTCGGCGAGACATACGTCGTCCGCACCTGCCGGACGGAATCCCCATGAACGAGCGTGACGAGTCTGGAGTCATCGCCCTGCGCCATGAGATCGCCGAAGGCCAGCCCGCTGTCGCGGAGAGCCAGATACGCGGAATAAGCAAACCAGGGCCAAACGGCGTCTTGAATCGCGCAATACGCCAACTGCTCGGGGTTCTTCACGCTCCGCGGGCGAAGCAGCAGCAGATCGGACATGCTGAACATGATCGTGTTGGCCCCGATACCAATCGCCAGCGTGACGATCGCCACCGCCGTGAAGCCGGGCGACTTCCGCAGCATCCGCAGCCCGTATCGAATGTCTTGCCACAGAGTCTTCATTCTCCCACCTCAAGAGCCGTTGGCTCCCCATCTCTTCCCGCCACGGCACAACCGCGTGACGGGTGTCCCCTGTCGGCCCCGGCGTTCGTCAGCCGGGTCGCCGGCGCGGCCGATACCAGACTCATTGTACCGCCTTATCCCACCGGCGGCAAACTCCAACCTTCAGCCCGTACTCTGCCGCAGCGACTGCATCAGAATCCGGACGTGTCTCTTCTCTTCCTGCAGGATGCTCCGGATCACCTTGACGTTCTCCTGCCCGAGGGCGAATTCCGTCAGGGACGTGTAGTAGCCGATCGTATACCGTTCCTTCTTGAGAGCCAGGTTGAATACCTCCGCGCGGGTCTCATGGCCGGTCAGTTCTTTCGCCGGGTCGCTATGGCCATCGAACACCGCCGGCGGCACATCAAGGTGCGATACATCCACCCGCTCGGGGTCGGAGCTCCCCTGCTCCCAGGCTTGTTCCGGGAACTGGTTCTTCATGTCGACAAAGACCTGAATGTGGCGTTTCTCCCACTGGGCCAACTCGGAGAACAGCTTGTTGAGCGCCGGATCGTTGTACAGCCCGGCGGCCTTGCGGTAGAAGCGGGCCGCATGGCGTTCCATCTGTTCCGCGATCTTCACGACTTCAAAAGCGGTCAGCTCGCGCGTCATACAACACCTCCTGGCGTCTTCAAACTCTCCTATATACCAGACGGCGGGCTGCCGGTTCGGATTTGCCCTCGGGCTCCGGTGCGAGTAAAATGCCGCCCGACGATGGACGAGATCCGGCGAAAACTGGCCCTGATCGACGAGCAGCTTACCCCCGGCGGTCTGCGCCGCCGGCTGGTGAGCACCGCACCCCTGTTCTTTCCTGCCCTCGGCCTGATGACCGGCATTGTGTTGCAGGACAGGCTCTTGCGCCCCTTGTCCGGTTCCGATCCAACTCGCGCGCCCTGGCCCTGGCTCATTGCCCTTTCGATCCTGATAGGGGCCGTAGGCGCGTACCTGATGCGCAACCACCGGGATCTCCAGCCTCAGAGGCTCGCTTACGGCATCCTGCTGGGCTTCACGTGCCTCGGCGCCATCCGCCTGCTCGCCTACGAGAAGCCCGATCCGCGCGACATCCGCCGACTGGTCGGCCAGGATCGTGTTCTCGCCACCATCGCCGGCCGCGTTCTGACCCAGCCGTGCCAGGAGCAGCAGGACTGGTGCTTCGCCCAGCTTGTGCCCGCCGATCCGTCTACCGCGTTCTACCTGCGACTGGACGGGATCGAGACCCCTGCCGGCCGGCAACCGGTCGTCGGCACCATTCGTGTGCAGGTGGATGAGCCGGTTCCCCACCTGCGGATCGGCGACTCCATCCGGGCCTATTGCTGGCTGCACCGGTTCGAGGAGCCGACCAATCCCGGGCAGTTCAATTTTGCCAGATACCTGCGGCTCCGGAACGTCTTCGTCGGGGCGTCGGTGCCGGTACGCGAGGCCATCGAAGCACGCCGCGAAGGACCGCAGGACTTCTGGACTCGCCTGCGCGGCGCGTTCACGGAGGCCGCCGCGCGTGGGCTGCTGGACCAACCGTTCGTGGAGACACAGAGCCAGGCCATGATCGAGGCCCTGCTCCTCGGCCAGCGGCGCAACATTGACCGCGCCACGAACGAGGCCTTTCGCACGACCGGGCTGCTGCACCTGATCAGTCTGTCGGGAATGCATCTGAGCATTCTCATCAGCCTTGTCTGGTGGTGCGGCAAGCCGGTGGGATTCTCGAAGCGTATGCGCGCCCTGGTCTGCATCCTGGCCACGGCGGTCTTCCTGCTCATCGTGCCGCCGCAGGGACCGATTCTTCGCGCGGCCGTCATCGCCTGGGCCTACTGCGCCTCGATTCTGCTGCGGCGCCGGTCCAACGCCGTCAATTCCCTGTCGTTGGCCGCGCTCGTTCTGCTGCTGATCCAGCCGACGCAACTGTTCGACGCCGGCTGGCAACTGTCCTTCGCCTCCGTCGCGGGGATCCTCGCCTTCACGAAGAGGATCGAGGACTTCGTTCATGACCGCACCGGCGCTTGGCTCCAGCGCACCGGCCCCGACACGACGCCGGCCGTTCGCTGGTTGCAGAGGATCGGCCGCGGCATCGTCACCGCGCTGTCGGTAGGCACCGCCGCCTGGCTGTCCAGCGCCGGCATCCTGCTCTACCACTTCTACAACATTACCCCGCCGGCGAACTCGATCAGGCAGACGACGGATCGGTCGTTCTCCTCCAGTGCTTCCAGCGCGGTCGACCCGCCGGCGGGCCAGAGCAACTGAACCTGCGCGGAGCCGGCCGCGATCGTCTGCGGGATGCGCTGCGGATCGAGGCGGCTTGCCTCCAGGTACCGGATCAAAAGCTCGGTTGTCTGCAAAGCCGTGGATTCGGCAAAGAACGTGTCGCTGAGATAGACACGCTCCACCCGGCGCAAGCCGACGACCTCGGGCAGGCCGTTGATGTGGTCGACATCGTGGTGGCCGGCAAGGACGGCATGGACCCGGCCGATTCCGGCGTAGTCCAGAAAAGGCACGACGATCCGCGCCCCGATGTCCTTGCCGTACAGGGAGCCGGCGTCGAACAGGAGGTTCACTGTGCCGGGCAGTTGGGCCAGCAGGGCTTGGCCATGGCCCACATCGAGACAGGTCAGACGCAGATCCGTGCGGTGGGTCCTTTGCCATTTCATCAGGCCCAGAGGCAGAACCACCGTTAGCGCCAGGGCAGTGCAGAGGGCCCGCTTGAGAACGGGACGGCGCAGATAGAGGAACGCGGCGAACAGGATCAAAACGTAGTACAACACGATCAGCGCCAGCGGCACGTGGCCGATCTGGAGGTACGAGAAGTCGATCCGGGCCATGACCTTGACCATTCCGATCAGCAGGTCGGCGAGGAGGGTCAGGACATAGCCCAGCAGCAGGCCCATGGTGGGCAGGAAGAACGAAACGATGATCTTCACAAAGCCCAGGACAACGATCATCGTCACGGGCAGAGAAGCCAGCATGGTCCAGAGGGAATCTGGCGAATTTTTTTGAA
>JAMCWO010000354.1 GCA_023481165.1 Planctomycetota bacterium
GAGTCAGTCACTTTATGGCTTTTCCTTAGAGACATCTGAGCATTACGCTCATAGGATTCCCGCTGATGTTCGGATTTCATAGGAGTGTTCGGCACCGGGCGATTTCGCCGAACGAGGGGAAGCCGCACGCGTAATGGCAGTAGGAAATCCCGAGTGGCGGGGGCTCCCGAAGGTAATTCTTGCCGTAAGGGAGCCCGAACCGCCGCATTGAAGTGGAGATACTTTCGCAACGGAGTAGGTTTATGGCGAGGAAAAGTGCTGACAAGACAGCAGGTACGGCCACCACCAAGCGCCGCCGGGGCGGCAAAGCGGAGAAGGCACCGGCGGAGCCGGCCCGTGGGGAGGCGGTGGTGGGAGAACGTCCGGCCCAGACATCGGAAGTCGGCGAGGCCAGCGTGGCCCTGACCCATGACCAGATTGCCGATCGGGCCAGGGCGATCTGGGAACAGCGCGGCCGCCCGCAAGGCGAGGATGACAAGATCTGGCATGAGGCCGAAGACCAGTTGAAACGAGAGATCGGAAGGGGAGCCCCGACGCGCTGAAACGCGTGGGCCGCCCGAGGCGTCGCCCGCCCCCGGCCCGGAGGGCCGCTGTGCGGCCGCTCCTGCGCATCGGGGGTAGCTCGTTGCAGTGATTCATGGCAATCGCCGATAAACTCCGCGAGTTGAGCAAGAATCTCTATTGGGCCTGGCACCCCGAATTCATCCGTGTATTCCGTGATATCCAGCCGGACCTGTGGCGGGAGGTGAACCACAATCCGGTGGAATTTCTCCGACGGCTCGCCGATCAAGCGGTGGAAGACACGTACCGTGACCCGAGGATGAGCAACCGGCTGACCCAGGCCTTTCACAAGCTGCACAACTATCTGGAGGCCAGCGAGGTTTGGGGAGCATGGCACGCCGGCCCTTTGCGGGCGTTTCCGGTCGCCTATTTTTCCGCGGAATTCGGATTGCACGAGTCTTTGCCGATCTACTCCGGCGGACTCGGTGTGCTGGCAGGGGACCATCTCAAGGCCGCCTCCGATCTGGGCATTCCGATGGTGGCGGTCGGCCTGGCATACACCTACGGCTACTTCGAGCAGTCCCTCGACGCCAGCGGTTGGCAGCACGAGCGTTACTTCTCTGCGAGCGAAGAAGCACTGCCGCTGGAACTTGTCAAGAACGAGTACGACCAGCCCGTGCGGATTGCCGTGCGCACGGAGTCCTATGAGATCTGGGTAGGTATTTGGCAGGTGCGCGTCGGACGTAATCTTCTGTTGCTGCTGGATACGAACGTGGACGGCAACTCCGACGAGGACAAGGCCCTGACCAGCCGGCTCTACGGTGGGGATCGCCGCACGCGGATTCTCCAGGAGTTGATTCTTGGTGTGGGCGGCATGCGCGCTTTGTGCCAACTCGGTATTACTCCCAGTATCATCCATTTGAACGAAGGCCACAGTGCCTTTGCCATTCTGGAACTGGCCCGGACCCTCATGGAACGGGATGGCCAGTCCTTCCACAATATCCGCGAGCAGGCCGCCGGCATGACGGTCTTCACGACGCATACGGCGGTGCCGGCGGGACATGATGTCTTCGAGCCGGCCCTGGTGGAGCACGCCCTCGGACCTTTGCGGCAGCAGTTGGGCCTCTCACCAAGAGACCTGCTGGCTTTGGGCCGGTCGGACCCGAACAACGAGGCCGAGCACTTCTCGATGACGATTCTCGGGTTCAGGATGTCGCGCTCGCGCAACGCGGTCTCCTTTCTGCACGCCCGCCTGACCAAGGCCATCTGGTACCACCTCTGGCCCGGCGTGCCTCAGCATCAGGTTCCCATCAACTACATCACCAACGGGGTCCATGTGGATACGTGGCTGTCGGAGCCGATGGCCGACCTGTACGCGCAATACCTCGGTCCGGATTGGCGCGAACGGATGGATGACCCGCGGACCTGGGATGCCATTGGGAACGTGGACGACATTGAGCTCTGGGAGAAGAACCAGCAACGGCGGGCGCATCTGGTGGAATACGTGGACCGCTGCGTGCAGCGCCAGGAGAAAGCCCGGACCGGCCAGGAAACCAGTGAATACGTGCAGCATGCCAAGCTTGATCCGAATGCCCTGACCATCGGGATTGCCCGCCGGTTTGCCGTATACAAGCGGATGGACCTGCTGTTTCGCGATCCTGCCCGCCTGGACCGCCTCGTCAACAATCCCCAGCGGAAGGTGCAGTTCATCTTCGCCGGCAAGGCCCACCCGCAGGATGAGAGGGGCAAATACCTCATCCAGACAGTCTTTCGCTTCACCCGCGACCCGCGCTTCGTGGGCAGAGTGGTGTTCATCGAGAACTACGATATCAACGTGGCGCGGCACCTGGTCCAGGGAGTCGATGCCTGGCTCAACACGCCGCGACGACCCCTGGAGGCCTCGGGTACCAGCGGCCAGAAAGTCGCCGTCAACGGTGGGTTGAACATCTCTACACTGGACGGCTGGTGGGCCCAAGCGTATGATGGCGATAACGGGTTTGCCATCGGTCGCGGCGGTGAGCACTCCAATCTGGACTACCAGGACCAGGTGGATATCCAGGCCCTGTATGCGGTGCTGGAGAACGAAGTGGTGCCCCTGTTCTACGACCGCGCTGCGGATGGCATCCCGCACGGCTGGATCGCGCGACAGAAGCACGCCCTGCGCACGCTGCCCTGGCGCTTCAGCGCCCGGCGCATGGTGGTGGATTACACCCTCGGCTGCTATCTGCCGGCGGCGGGGGGACTGACCTCCTCCCTGCGGGTGGACGTCCGGCTGCTCAGCGATGTTCTCGGACAGGCCCGCGCCGGTCGGCCGACGTAGGGCCGAGGAACTTCCGTGATGGACGTGGATGCAGAGAATGATGAATTTGCCCAGTTACGTGGATGGTGTGCCCAACCTGTGCGGCTCGGAGCAGAGGATTGCCGAGGCAGTCAATCGCCAAGAGCATGTCTTCCCGCCTGACGGCGGCATCGATTGGCCTAACGTCAAGAGCGCCTACGCGATCGCCCTGCACATGCATCAGCCGCTGATCCCTGCTCCGGACCAGGATCTCTCGCACGCCCCGATCATCAGCAATCTCCAGTATATGATGGACCACCCGAACGAGGGTGACAACCACAACGCCTCCGTTTTTCACCAATGCTATAAGCGAATGGGGGAATTCATTCCCCAGCTTGTGGCCGAGGGCAAGCAGGGGCTCTCCAACGCCGAATTTCGCGTTGGGGGACCCCAGCCGCGTGTAATGCTCGATTATTCCGGCACGCTGCTTCACGGCCTGCACCAGATGGGGCTCAGCGACGTCTTCGACAACCTGCGGACGATCACGTGCGAACCGCGATACCGGCGGTGCGTCGAGTGGCTGGGCAGCGCCTGGGGTCATCCCGTGGCGCCTTCGACGCCGGTGCCGGACTACCGGCTGCACGTCCGAGCCTGGCAGCATTTCTTCGCGGCTCTCTTTGGCTGGGAAGCGCTGAGCCGGGTGAAGGGATTCTCGCCGGCGGAGATGGCTCTGCCCAATCATCCCGATGTGTTCTATGAGTTCGTCAGAACACTCAAGGACTGCGGCTACCGCTGGGTGATCGTGCAGGAGCACACGGTGGAGCGCGTCGAAGATGGTGGGCCACTCGGCTATAAGCATCAGCCGCATCGTCTGATCGCCAGGAATTCCCGGGGCGAGATGCTGACGATCACGGCCATCATCAAGACCCAGGGCAGCGATACCAAGCTCATCGGCCAGATGCAGCCATATTACGAGGCACTCGGGCTGAGCCGCGTTGGTCTGGCCGGCAAGTCGATTCCATCGTTGGTCAGCCAGATCTCCGACGGTGAGAACGGCGGCGTGATGATGAACGAATTCCCGCCCAAGTACCTGGCCGTGATGAGAGAAAGCAGCGGCACGCCCACGCCGCCGGTGAACGTTACAGAATATCTCGAATACCTCGACTCGCTCGGTCTTCGCGAAGAGGATTTCCCCGCCATTGAGCCGATTATGCAGCATCGGATCTGGCAACGATTCCAGGCGGGAGCAGGCCCGGCGGCTCTCGCGGGCGTCATCGAGCAACTGACGAAGGAAGACGCGCGGTTTCACGTTGAGGGCGGAAGCTGGACCAACAACATCTCCTGGGTTCGCAACTATCGGGATGTCTTGGAGCCGATGGCCGCGGCCAGCGCCTTGTTTCATGAGACCGTTGCGCGTCGTGGCGTATCCCCCTCGGACCCGCGTTATCGCAACGCCCTTTACCACCTCTTGACCAGTCAAACCAGTTGCTATCGTTACTGGGGCCAAGGCCTCTGGTCCGAACGCGGCCGCGAACTCTGTCGGCGCACGATGGAGATCCTCCAGCGCGATCTGGGGGCTCCTGCGCATAGCTGAGCAATCGCCCCGGGCCGACCACGCCAGTTCCTTACTCTATCCGAAGCTCGCGTGCGCTATACTCGTCATCGTGTCGGCAATTGTGAACTCCAGACCTATGATCGGAGGTAGCGACTATGGACATGCCCAAAGTGGAACGGTGCCGGGTCGCGGAATGCTGTTATAACCGGGATGAGATATGCCATGCTCTGGCGATCACCGTCGGCGGGGGCGGCGATCACCCGGCGTGCGACACGTACTGCGACTACGGGATCAAAGGCGGCGAGGCCTCCATGGCCGAGGTGGGGGCTTGCAAGGTGAACGAGTGCCAGTACAATCAGAACCTGGAATGCAAGGCCTCGGGGATCGTCGTGGGGCCGGCCCAGGATGAGGCAGATTGCCTCACATTCGAGAGAAGATAAGGCGCCCGTTCTTGCAGCAGCTCCAGATCGCAATGTTCGTGGCACAGGAGACAGCCGCCCACCTCGATCGAGCGGGGGATCGCGCGAAGCAGTACTCCAAGAGCAAGCTAACCCTCGGCATCCTGAAGCTGGTCCTTGGATTCGTTCTGGTGCTTGCCTTTCTGCTTTCGGGGGCCTCAAGCGAGTTGTCCGGCCTTCTCCGGAATCTTACCAGGAACTATCATCTGCAACTGAGCGGCTATCTGCTGGTCTCTTCCGTTGGCTACTACCTTCTGTTCCTGGGCCTGGATTTCTATGGCGACGTCGTGCTCGAACGCCGCTACGGCCTGTCGAATCAGACCACGGTCGGGTGGTTGGTTCGAAGTGCGAAGGAGTGGGGGCTGTCCACGCTTCTAATTCTCGGGGTGCTGAATCTGCTCTATGCCGTCATTCGCGGTCTGCCTCACTGGTGGTGGCTCATCGCGGCCATCGGCTGGTTTATCCTGCTGGTCCTGATCAGCAAAATCACGCCGGCTGTGATTGTGCCGCTGTTCTACAAAATGGTTCCGCTCCAGAACAGCGAGTTGGTGGATCGCTTGCTCGCCCTGGCCGGCCGGTGCGGCGTCCGCGTTCAGCGCGTGTTCGAGATCAAACTCAGCAAGGAGACCAACAAGGCCAACGCCGCCGTCATCGGATGGGGGCGAAACCGGAGAATCGTGATTGGCGATACCCTGCTAACCCTGTGCTCGGCGGACGAGATCGAAGCGGTTTTCGCGCATGAGCTCGGTCACGTGGCTCTGCATCATACGTGGAAGTTGCTGGCCGGCAGTGCGGTGTCCTTCGTGATCGGCTTTTATCTGCTGTATCTCGTCCTCGGCCCCAGCGCCGCGGCCCTCGGTTTCGCCGGTCCCGCCGAGATCGCCGCCATCCCGTTGCTGCTGCTGTGGATCGCGATCTTCGGCTTTCTCTCCAAGCCCTTGCAGACAGGCTACTCACGACACCTCGAAAAGCAGGCCGATCTGTTCATTCTCGGCAAAGTCGAAAGACCGGAGACTCTAGTCTCCGCCCTTACAAAGCTCGCCGACCGCAACCTCTCAGATCCCAACCCCAGCCGGCTCGTCGAGGCCCTCTTCTATACTCACCCACCCATCGCCAAGCGAATCGCTTACTTGCGCCAAGCCGGTCAGGTGCACGCGTGAACCTCAGAACTCAAGGAGATAGTACGGCGTCTTGTCGCGCGTGCCGTCGATTGTGAAGGTGCCGTTCTCCACGGGAAGCGTGGTGGCGGTACGCAGACCATCGTGATCCAGCAGAACCAGCTTCGGTGTGCCTGGCTTCAAGATGCTGATCGTGGCTTTCACCGGCTCCATCAGGATGGGCGGTTTGCCACGGTCGAGGAGGCTGTTGCCGGCGTCGCTGAACTTCATGCCGGTGTTGCGGGCGCGGGCGATGGCCGTGATCAGCAACTCTTTCGACGTGCGGATGTCCTTATCCGGCTCCCGGGCTGTGACATAAATTGCGGCGAAAGGGGATTGCGGTATGATAGTGACCTCGCCAAGCCTGCACTTGGTGCCTTCATGGAAGCCGACGACAGCTTTGGTGCCGGCGGTGTTGATGGTAAAGAAACCGCCGAGTTTCGTAGCGCCGGCCTCCTTCCAGGCAAGCTGGCCCGTCGAAGACGTGAGGAAGCCCGCCTGCTGGTACGTGCGGACGTCGAAAGCGGGCGTGTCGCGGTACTGGTCTGTGAACTCAACGGCACACCGGGCCACGGCCAGGGCCCGGGCCGGGACCTTGTCCGTGTCGAAGCTCTTGACGTCGTACTGCTGGATCGTACGGTCGGTGAAGCCGAGCTTGGCCTGAGCCAACGAGGGCACGTGCACATACAGCGGGGCCAGCAGATCGGCCTCCTTCACGTCGCCGCGCAGGACCTGCCGGGCGACGGCGGGGAAGATGCCCAGCACTTGCGGGGCGGTTGCATCCCACGTGTCCCGGCCGATCCGGTCACTGAAACCGCCGCTGTCGCGGTTCTGGAACATGTAGGAGACGTCCCAGCCTTGCAGGCCATAGCCATAGGCACCAAGGACCGCCGGACCTTCCACGCCCCATTCGTTCGGGAAGACATGAATCCACTCGGAGAGCATGAACGGGCGGTCCACCGCCTGTTGCAGGCCGACGCTGAGCGTTCCGGAGCCAGCCGTGTGCAGCATGGTTGCATTGTTGAATGTCGCACCGGCCTTGGTGCTGCCGCCGCCGAAGTAGTTGTGCCGGTCGATGGTCCCCACCCGCCAATCCGAGTGCAGGTTGTAGAAGTGGCTCAGCGCCTGGCCTGCCTGCCAGTTCGAGCCGAGGATCTCACCCCCGTAGCCCGCATCGCGCATTGCCTGCACGTAGCGGTCGTAGAACTCGCATTGCAGGCCGTAGAGAAAGATGAGCGTGTCGAGCAGTCGCTGCCGCCGAAAAGCCTGCGAGCCGTTCAGTTGGGCGGGGTCCCAGTACCAGGGATTGCCGAGGGGCAGGATGTTGTTCTTGTCGAGATTCTCGTCCACCGGCGGAAAGCCATCTGCGGCGAAACCATCGAAAGCCTTGTCGCCCCAAGCGGCATGGAGCTTGTCCTGAGTTCCGTACTTGGCCCGGAGCCAATCGCAGAACCTGGTCGCTACCTGCTGCCGGAGCGTGGAACTGGCCTTGAGCGGACCCATCGATGTGTAGAAAAGGATGCTCTGCTCGTTGATAATCTCGATGAACGCGACCACCGGGTCCTCGGTGTAGGTCAGACCCGTGTACGGGTTCTTGTGCTCGAGCAGGTTGAGCGTCTGGCGAATCTGGACGTTTTGCAGTTCCGGCGAGTACTGTACCGCGCTATGCGGTGTCGTGATGCGGTTATCGTTGCCGAACCTGCCGAACTCCTCCATATAGGGGACATACTGCTTATCCGCAGGGCCGAGCTTCAGGGCGCCGAAGTGAGCCGAGAGCAGGACGTAGATGCCCGCTGCCTTGAACTGGACGACTTGGTAGTCCATCCGATCGAGGCCCGCCGGATCGAACTCGACGCAACTGTCTCTGGCTTGAATTCCGGCCCAGCCCGGCCCATCGACGTACTTGTGCAGCCGCACGGAGTTGATGCCGTACTTGGGATAAAACGCCGCCCGCTTATCGGCCAGCGTCTGCTCCGGCGAACACGCACCATAGCACAGGTTGATCCCCCAGAGCTTGATCCGCTTGCCATTGTAGTAGAGCTTGTCCTGCTCCCTCACAATCCGGCCGTACCGGCCTGCCGGCTTCGAGAGCCAGTCCTGCATCCCGATCTCGCCGGGCACCGGTGTGTTCCGCGGCGCGAATACATACCACGACGACATATCCACGGCGTCGGCGCTAAGGACCACAACGGGGAATACAACCAACAGGCAGCCAACCACCAGCCATGTGCAAACTTGCATAGTCAACTCCGGGTTCAAAACAGAGCCGGGTGCCATGCCTACGCTTGCGTAGGCATGTCTTGATTTCTAAGACAGACCATCCCATTCGTGAGCGAAGCATGTCTACGCAAGCGTAGACATGGCACTTACCGGCAGGAGAAGCAAACGAGCGTTCTACGCGAACCAGGGTCGCGCGCGAGTCTTCAACTCGTCCAACGTCTTCTTGGCAATGATCGCGTCCTCGCGCACCTGGAAGTCGAACATGCCGACGCAGATGAAGTCGGCCCCGCCCTGGAAGGCGTACTGGAAGCCGCTGGTCGGATGGATCGCTCCGGCGGCGAGCGTCTTGAAGGCGATCCATGGCTTCTTCACCGCCTTCATGAACTCGATGGTCTTTTCGGGCGTCGGTTCCCAGAAGTTGTCCGCCTTGTTGCTCACCACGTCCGGCGCCTGGTCCGGCCGGCGGGCCGACCAGTAGTTCGTGTGGTGCAGGGTTTTGACATAAAAGTCTGCGTCGAACCCAAGAGCTTCGGCATTGATGATCACGTCGAGCAGATGCGCGCCGAGCCCGCCGGGCACGCCCAGCGACTTGATGTACTGAACGCACTCGCCGAGCCTCTCGACGTAACCGCCTTTGAGCCACAGGTCGCCGATGACGCCCTGGAGGTACACCGCCGAAGCGCCCCAATCGATGGAGGCCTTGACATTGGTCTTGATGTCCTCCGGCGTCGGGTGTCCCTCGGCGATCCACTGGATCTTGCCGCCCTGGCTCCAGTACTTCTTGAAGATATTCATGGGCTTCTCGCGCGGGTCGGCGATGATCGTGTTGACGCCGTTTTCTTCGAGCGCCGCCAGCGTCTCGAGGACCTTCTTCTCGGTATTATAGCTATTCATCAAGCTGTGCACGTAGATCAGGTCGCGGGAGTGGGACCAGCCGCTGATGAGGTTCCCGCCGGAGATCAGGCGGCTGATCTTCAGGTTCTTGATCCGGCCCATGGGCATGCCATTGGCGCCAGGGGCCTCCGATTGCGGATTGCGGTCCCCGGTCGGGGCCGGGGATGACATGATTGCGGGTTGCGGATTCGCGGCACGGCCGGAGTCCGCCACGTACGCTGCTCCGGCGGCGGCAGCCATAGACGTCTTGAGGAAATCGCGCCGATTGACTTGCTCTGCCATAGCTTTCACCCCTGCTCAAGCGTTGCTGGTAGGGTGGGCTATGCCCACCATTTGACGCCAGTATACTGTTCTCCGGCCCGGTCTTCAACGGGCTAATGGATCTCCCGCAGCGCTTGACGGCAGCTCCGCAGAGCTTGCACCGAGTCGATCAGACTTTGGAGGCCGCCGGCCTTGGGAAACTCGGTGGGGGGGACCTCCAGGATGACGCGGCCGTCGAAGCCGTGGTCGGTCAGGAGCGTGAGGAAGTCCCGCCACGGGACCGCGCCGTAGACAAGCGGCTGGTGGTCTTCGCCGCCGAAGACGTCGTGGCAATGGACGTGGCGGATGCGCGGCAGCAGGGCCTCCGGCGGGTAGAGCGGCCAGCCGTACCGGCGCGTGTTCCAGTACGCGTGCCCGAAGTCCCAGCACGCACCGACGCCGCTGCGCTGGGCCACTTCCAGCAGTTCGTCGTACGTATCGCCAACACGCTGTCTGGGCTCATCGGCATTGGGACTGATCTGCAGCTCCACTGTGACGCCCACGTCCGGCGCATTGTCCCGACACCATTGCCGGGCCCAGGTAAAGAATGCGACGGATCGATCGACAAGATGCGGGCGGGGGTCTCTGGCCGTACCTGCGGCCCCGTGGATATTTACAACCGTGGGGTACTGCTGCCGGCGAGCGGCCTCGGCGGCGAGTGAAAGGAATCGCGCGTGCAACTGCCGGCAGGGATTGTCCTCGTCGAATGAGAAGTACAGCGGATTGAAGATCGTGCCCTCGGAATACGGGTGGAGGGAGATTTTCAGGCCCGCGTCGACACAACGGGCGATATGATTCCGCAACTCGTCTGCCTGGGTCTCCGGCCCCACCGGCGTTTCCACGGCGTCGAAGCCCAAGCCGCGCAAGAACGCGAGGATATCGCGCTCACCGTAAAGCCGACGACAGACCTCGTCCTGCGCAAAGCCGATATCGAGTTTCAATCCGATCAGCATGGTTTCACGTACAAATCGCCTTTGTTAAACCCTGCCCCATACCAGGACCGGCAAGTTACACGAACCGGGCGTGGGAATCAAGAACAAATGCGGTTCCCGCGTGCGGTGTGTGCGACTACGTTTTGTCAGGCCTGACCATCATTCTCGTCATCCCTTCGCTGACGCTCAGAGCCTGCCCTGAGCGTCAGCGAAGGATCTGGGCCACGTATGAGAGGGAGTGTAGGTTCCGTTCGTTGGTCAGATGCTTCGCTGCGCTCAGCAGGACAAACGCGGACTAGTCCTCCACGAAAATTAGTCGCACACCGTGCGGCGCTCCACTGACTTTTGCGTTGCCGCAGGACGATAGATGCAGTAAATGTACAGGCGTGTGACAACCGGGCAAGGATCGTCCCACGGTTGCGGCGGCGAAGCTCGTTTGTAGTGTGCTCGTAAGAGCATATAGAGGATAACGCCTTACGGCGTCACTACAAACGGCGACGAGCCGCACAACCCGTGGACGACAAACGCGTGTGTTGAGAGTCTGGAACGATGCCGAATACGTCGCGGACCACTGCAAAACCTCTGGCATGGCTTTCCCTGTTGCTGGCGGCGGTCATGGTGGTGATGCTCCTGCTGGGGTACCGGGCCGGGGTCGGGCCGTTCGCCGTCGGGGCGCTGGCAACGCTGGCGCTGTTCTGCATGCGGCATCCAGTTCTCAAGAGCTACGCGTTTACGGTCTGGGTCTTCGCCTTCGTCGCGGCGTCGATGTTTTATCCACAAGCCTTCATGACCTGGGCCGGCTGGGACCTGGGCAAGCTGATCGTCCCGTTGATCCAGATCATCATGTTCGGCATGGGGACGACTTTGAGCGTGGCGGATTTCACGCGCGTCCTCAAGATGCCCTGGCCGGTTTTCATCGGTTTCGCCCTGCAATTCCTGATCATGCCTCTCGTCGGCTTCGTGTTGGCCAAGACGTTCGGTTTCCCGGATGCCATCGCGGCCGGCGTCGTTCTGATCGGCTGCTGCCCCAGCGGCGTCGCCTCCAACGTGATGGCCTACCTGGCCCGCGGCGATGTGGCCCTGTCGGTGACGATCACGTCCTTCACGACGCTGGCCTCGCCTTTCCTCACGCCTTTTCTGATGGACAAACTGGCCGGCCAGTTCATCGAGGTCAACCCTCTCAAGATGATGTTCGAGATCATCAACATGATCATCGTTCCGATCGCGGCGGGCCTGATCGCCAATCGTATTCTCTTCAGCCGCCGCCCGGTCTTTCAGCAGGGTGGGGCCCTGGCGCTGATGGTCGGCGGCGGGTTGGTACTCGTGGCCGGTATCCTGTTCTTGGCCCCGCCGGTCGTCTTCCAGTATCGCGATGCCGTTCTGCAGCGAACCGGCTTTCTCGTGGGATTGCTGTTGATCGCCACGGTCACGGGCGTGAAGCTGGTGGTCAGTGTCTGGCTCAAGCGGCCTGGCAACTGGATCGACAAGACGCTGCCCTTGGTCTCGATGGTCGCGATCGGTTCGTCGATGATTCATAATGGCCTCGGCTATCTGATGGCGTACTGGCTCGCGCGGGCGATCCGGCTCAAGGAAAGCGCCTGCCGGACGGTGGCGTTCGAGGTCGGCATGCAGAATGGCGGCATGGCCTCGGCCCTCGCGATGAACGTGCTCAAAAGTCCGCAGGCGGCCCTCGCGTCGGCCATCTTCGGCCCCTGGCAGAACATCTCCGGCTCGATCCTGGCCACGTATTGGCATCGCAAGCCGGTCGAGGAGGCTCATCCTGTCGAGGCGGCACACGACATCTCGGAGAAAGGAGAATTGCATGAACCGGCGTGATCTGATCCAGACTCTTGGCTTGGGGGCGGCGCTGGGAGCGTTGAAGGTTGGCGGCGCCGAATCCGGTGCGACGGCCGAAAGGTACAGCAAGGCGACGAAGGGTCTGCCGCCCTTGAAGATCGAGAAGGTCAAGGCGATCCTGACGGCCCCCGGCCGGATTCGCCTGTGCGTGGTGAAAGTCGAGACGAGCGAGCCGGGGCTCTATGGCCTGGGGTGCGCCACGTTCCAGCAACGGTCATTGCCGGTCGTGGCCGCCGTGAACGAGTACCTCGCCCCCTTCGCAAAGGGCCGGGACGTGGACGGCATCGAAGACCTGTGGCAGAATGCCTATACCAGTTCTTACTGGCGCAACGGCCCCGTGCTGAACAACGCCCTGTGCGGCCTGGACCAGGCCCTGTGGGACATCAAGGGCAAGCGCGCCAGCATGCCGATCTACCAACTGCTCGGGGGCAAGTGCCGCTTCGCCGTGCCCTGCTACACGCACTGCGGCGGCAACGACCTCAAGCAGATCGAGGCGAGCGTCAAAGGCGCGATGGAGCGGGGCTTTCGGCACATCCGCATCCAGCGGGGCGGCTACGGCTCGCCGCAACTGTCGAAGAATGCCGATTTCAAGGCCGCCGGCCTCGGCATGCCACGGGATTCCCTGATGGAAGTCCGGCCGTACATCAAGGGCACCCTCGAGATGTTCGAGCACATCCGCAGCACCTGTGGCGACGAGATCGACCTGCTCCACGATATCCACGAGCGGATTCCGCCCATGGACGCGATCAACCTCTGCAAGCAACTGGAGAAGTATCACCCGTTCTTCGTCGAGGACCCGTTCGCGCCCGAGGATATCGGCTACTTCCGACAGCTTCGCCAGCAGACCTGCGTCCCGATCGCGATGGGCGAGCTGTTCAACAGCCCGCACGAGTGGGTCGGTCTGATCTCCGAACGGCTGATCGACTTCATCCGCGTCCATATCTCCCAGATCGGTGGTCTGACCGTGGCCCGCAAGCTGGCCGCGTTGAGCGAGTGGTTCAACGTCCGCAGCGCTTGGCACGGCCCGGGCGATGTCTCCCCGGTCGGCCACGCGGCCAACGCCCACCTGGACCTGGCCATCTGGAACTTCGGCATCCAGGAGAGCGTCAGCTTCAACGAGCGGACGCGCGAAGTCTTCCCCGGCGCGCCCACGCTTGAGAAAGGCCACATGTACGTCAACGAGGCCCCTGGTTTCGGCGTGGACCTCAACGAGGAACTGGCCGCCAAGTACCCGCCGGCGCCCGGCGGCTATTGGGAGCCCGTTCGCCGACCCGACGGCACCGCCGTGCGGCCTTGATAGGTCTTGCCTGGCACTCTCGTGCGCACGACAAACAGGTTGATCGGTTGTGCAGATCAATGTTGCTTGCAGCACTCTGCAGGTTTTCGTAGACTGTACGTGCCGGAGCAGTTGAGTACGGGTCCACGTACCAGGCATGAGGTTGAGAAAGCCTGGGGCATCAGGACAGAGCCCTATGGGCCATACAATCCGGTCCGCCGGAGTGCCTACCTCTTTTGTGCCGACTGCTCCGGCATTCTCTAGGGGCGCCTGTTCTCCTCGGCGACCGGCTCGTGGGTGAACACCCCATGCGAGTAGGTGTGCCGGTCTTCGTCATTCGTGATCTGTGCCTGGCGCAGCCACGCCATCCACATGGCATCAAGCTCTTCGTCCGTCAAAGACTGCAAGTCCAGATCTTCCTCGCTGAGGAATTCGTCGCGCAGTTCGCTCATGGCCATCCTCTACTTCGGTTCCGGACCCTGGGTGACCTGGACGAGGTCATCGGGCCGGAGGTACTTCTCGAAGGCGGCGCGGACGTCGTCGGCCGTGAGCTTCACGTACTGGCGTGCGGCCAGAACAGGCTCATCGAGCGGCAGGTCGAGCTCCACCCGGTTGAGGAATCCCTGGGCAATCTGGTCGACGCTCGCCTCGGAGAGCGGAATCTGCCGCAAGAGCAGGGCTCGGGCGCGGTGCAGGTCACGCTCGGCCACCGCCTCCATCTGCATGCGCTTGAGGTTCTGCACGACGATGGCCCGCGCTTTGGCGACGTTGGCGGGATCGCAGGCGTACTCTACGGCGTAGATGCCCCGCGTCCGTTTCACCTCGAACTCGGAGGCGACGGTGTAGACCAGCCCGGTGGTCTCCCGCAGGTCCTGGAACAGACGCGTCGCGTAGAAACCACCCCCGAGGACATGGTTGCCGAGCTGCAAGGCGTAGTAGTCCGGATTCGATCGCGTCAGGCCCAGCGTCTCGGCGAGCGTGACCTTGTCCTGCACGCGCCGGGCGTCCGGCACGGCGACCATGGAGGGCTGGTTCCGCGGCACCGGCGGCAGCAGGACCTCGGGTTTCGGGCCGATCGCCTTCCAGCCGCCGAAATGCTTCCCGATGACCTGCGCGGCCGCCTGGGGCGTTATGGCGCCGATGACCACGATCGTGGTCAGATCGGGCCGGAAGACCCTGCGGAAGTAGTCGTTGACATCGGCGCGCGTCAGGGACTTCACCGTTTCCGGCGTGGCCTGCCGCAGCGTGGGATCATTTTTCGGGAACAAACCCTCCTGCAAGGCCCGCTGGGTCAGGTAGCCGGGACTCTGCAATTGACCCGCCACCGTGCCGGCGACTTGCTGCTGCACGACTTGGAAGGCCTCTTCGGGCAGGGCGGGATGAAGCTCGTTGTCTGCCAGGAGTTGGACACCGCGCTCGAAGTGCTGGGCCAGGACATCCAGAGAGAAATCCGTGCCGGCGGATTCCACGGCTCCGATCTCATCCAGGGCTGCCTGGAAGGCCAGGCGGTCCAAGGAGGTCGTGCCGTAGGCGAACAACGCATCGAGCACCTGGTCCACGCCCTCTTGGCCCTTGGGGGCCTCCAGCTCGGGCCTGTTCTGAATATGGCCGGAGACACTTATGGTTTTGCTGATATTCTCCGGCTGCACGATCAGCTTGAGGCCGTTGGGCAGGGTCGTGACCACGGGATTCAGCATGGACTTGGGGACTTCCAACCGCCGCAGAGCCTTGGCCGCCCAATCCGGCAACTCGACGGGCTTGGCATGTTGGGGGGCGAACGATTCGACACCGCCGGGGGGCTTGGCCGCCGTGGGCTTTCCAGATGGCTCCGGCGTGAGGATCGCGGTGATGGCGCGATCCGGGTCCAAGTACCGCCGCGCCACCTGGTTCACCTGGTCCACGGTCACACGCTGGATCGCCTGCACATCCTCGTCGGGCGAGCGCCGGCCTTCCACCGCGACCGCCTGCGACCATGCCATCGCGAAGTCGGACACCGAATTCTTCTGCAATTGGGCCTTGGTGACCTCCTGGCGCTGGGCGGCCTGGACCAAGTCCGGTGGGAAGCCTTTCTTGAGATTCTCCGTGAGAATCTTGCGCATCTCGTCCAGCAGCGGCTGGGGATCGGTCCCTTGCGGAA
Organism: Planctomycetota bacterium; assembly: GCA_023481165.1. Classification (GTDB taxonomy): domain Bacteria; phylum Planctomycetota; class Phycisphaerae; order Sedimentisphaerales; family Anaerobacaceae; genus PLanc-01. The sequence goes on from JAMCWO010000354.1 coordinate 15,566, forward strand.
ACGCGGCCATGGCGTACCCGAGTCCGGCCCGGGGCAGCGGACCCAACGCGAAGCCCGCGACCAGGGCCTTGCCTTGGGGGACCAGGGCGAAGAGATCGCCGCGCTGGCTGCTCAGGACATCCGACAGCACCACGCTGGCGGCGTAATCGTTGCTGTCGTAGCCCGGCATCCGGAACGCGATCACGGCCATGCCGAAGGGTTGGTCTGTTTTGAGATTCAGGGTCTGAGCTTTCACCGGCTACAGGCGGATCGCCGGCTTGGCCGGCGTCTTCTTCGCGGGGATCGGGCCGAACAGTTCCTTGACCCGCGCCAGCGTCTGGGCCGGACGCACATCGCCCACGATGACCAGGACGGCGTTGTTCGGGACATACCAAGTCTCGTGAAACTTCTTGAGCATGGCGCCGGTCGTCTTACCGCACGACTCGACGGTG
>JAMCWO010000031.1 GCA_023481165.1 Planctomycetota bacterium
GGATAACCAGCCGCAGGAAAGGGTCGAACGCCTGTTTGCCCTCGTAGGCGGGGCGCTCCGGCCGGGCTTCGTTGGGCCGGACACCATAATAATAGTCAACCAGTTTCTCGCTTTTCCATCTCACGCCGCCCGAAGGGATCAGTTGGAACCCGAACATCGGAAACATGATCAAGTGGCGGAACTCCACCTCCTGTCCGCGATGGCGGCCCAGCAGATCGCTGACGATAGATACACCGGGCAGACCGATGGGCGTGACCGCCTCGATATTGACGCCGCCGTCCACCGACCAATTCCGGTCCCGCATGCCGCTCAGAAACGGGCTGTCGCCCGCGCTGTAGCCCTCGATTCGCGGTTGCACCTGCGGCCCGATCATCAGGCCATTCTCCGAAACGAGCCGATAGCCGACGATGGCGCTGCGCACATAGAGACGCTCGCCTTCATAGGCCACGACCGGCGCCGGGTACACCCTGGCCGGGATTCCGGCGTAGGGCTCCGTCTGGACAAAGGCTCCGCCACCCAGATGGAACGTAGTTGCCTCTTCGATCATGGCCGACAGGCCCTCGTCACGCTCCTGCTCTTGGGCATGGCAAACAGCGATTTCCTGTGGGATGAATCGCAAAGAGGAGTTCCACCCGCCGGCCAGCACAAGGCCCATGACGGCCAGGCAACGGCACGTTCTCAATCGCATCGAATCACCCTTCAAAACGCCTGAAGCTGCAGTTCGGGCTGGAAGGGCCGTCCTTGGCCATGCACGGACAGATACTAACACAAGCAGAGCCGAGACACCAGATGAATAGGGGGACGAAAAGGTCCGAGTTCCTTCCGATTATCCTCCCTGTGGTCCGCACACGTGGTATATCCGGCGGCCCTGCACCTGCCGGGCGCGGGTTTTGGGAAAAGACGGGGAATTCCGCCGTCGCCGGACTAAACCGCTTCGGGGCACGGGCCGATGTAATCGACGATCGCTGGAGGATGATCGTGAGGACCTCCAACGACGGACGACGCAGAGAAACTTTGGCCCTGGAGGGCTGGAGCCGCGAGGCTCTTCGGCCCGGTGGGAGGGTGCTATGATTTTCGACATCACACTGAAAGACTATCTCAAAGAGATCGACGATGCCCCCCTTTTGACGGCCGAGCAGGAGTACGAGTACGGCCGGCGGGTCGTGGATGACAACGACCCCTTGGCGCGGGAGCATCTCGTGCGGAGCAACCTGCGGCTGGTCGTCAACATCGCCAAGAAGTATGGCGGGCGCGGGATGAGCCTGGGCGATCTCATCGAGGAGGGCAATCTCGGCCTGATCAAGGCGGTGGACTACTTCGATCCCGACCGCGGCACGCGGTTCAGCACGTACGCCGCCTGGTGGATCAAACAGAGCATCAAGCGGGCCCTGCTGGAGAACGTGCAGCCGGTGCACGTGCCGACGTACATGGTCACCCTGATCAGCCAGTGGCGGCACGTGGCGGCGGAAGTCGAGAGCCGGATCGGCCGCAAGATGGCCGTGGAGGAGATGGCCGACCTGATGCACCTGCCGCTGCGCAAGGCCGGCGTGATCCACCGGATCGTCGAGGTGCTCGGCAGCTCCGGCGAGAGCCTCAGCCCGGACGACCAGGACGAGAGCCAGGCCCTGGAGTCTACGCTGGAGGATGAGAACGCCGGCCGGCCGGAGGATGTGCTGGTCGATGATGAGGAGAAAGCCAAGGCGGTCCGGCTGCTGGATGAGCTGGAATTCCGGGAGGCCGAGGTCCTGCGGCTGCACTATGGCATCGGCGAGAAACGGCCGCTGAGTCTCAAGGAGATCGGCAAGCGGATGGGCTTGACACGGGAGCGGATCCGCCAGATCCGCCGCGATGCCCTGACCAGCCTGTACGAATACATGGAAGGGGAATAGATTTACAATTGCTGATGGATGATTTATGATTTGAGGACATGGCCACGCGGGTAGTTCCCGCTGGCTCGTGTGGCTGGATTCGGCAGGTGAAGTGAATTCATAAATCGTAAATCATAAATCCAAGGAGGGGTACATGGCGAAAGAGCAACTGCTCCTGACGCGGTATATCCGCGATGTTCCCGACTGGCCGAAGAAGGGGATTCTGTTCCGCGACATCACGCCGCTGCTGGCCGATCCCAAGGCGTTCCCCGCCGCCGTCGATGCGCTGTGCGCGCCCTTCGAACATGCGGGGGTGGCCTACGTCGCCGGCGTGGAGGCACGCGGCTTCATCTTCGGGGCGGCCGTCGCGGCCAAGCTCCGGGCCGGCTTCATCCCCATCCGCAAGAAAGGCAAGCTCCCCTGGCAGACAGAGAACGTCACCTACGATCTCGAGTACGGGACCGACTGTATCGAGATCCACCGCGACGCCGTGACGCCCGGGGCCAGGGTCCTGATCGTCGACGACCTGCTCGCCACCGGCGGCACGATGCAGGCCGCCTGTCAGCTCATGGAGAAGGTCGGCGCCGAGGTCGTCGGCGTCGCCGTCGTGATCGAGCTGACCGATCTGAACGGCCGTCGGCGGCTGGCCCCGCACAAGATCCACGCCCTGATCTCCTATTAGCCGGCCGCGGCTCTCGCTGCCGCCACCACCCGGTCGTGGCCTTGGAGGTCTTTGTCGATCCGGATGGGGGCGAAGAGGCTGGTCTGTTCGAGCAGCTCCCGGACGGCGGGACCTTGCTGGTAGCCGATCTCCAGCAGCAGGATGCCGTCCGGTTTCAAGAACTCCCGCACCTTCTCCACGATCCGGCGGTACAGGTCCAAGCCATCCTGTCCGGCGTACAGTGCGAGGCGCGGCTCGTAGTCTTTGACGTTCCTGTCGAGGGCCTCGTATTCCGGTGCGCTCACGTAGGGCGGGTTGCACGCGATCAGATCGAACACATCGAGTTGCGGCACCAGCGGCTCGAAGAGGTCGCCATGACGCAGTTCGATCCGATCTGCGAGCTTGTGCTTCTCGATGTTTCTGGCGGCCACGGCCAAGGCCGGCTCGGAGATGTCCGTCGCGATGACCTTGACATCCGGGACATTCCTGGCGATGGCTACTGCGATGATGCCGCAGCCGGTGCACAGATCGCAGACCTGCTGCGGGCCGGTGCGCTTGCGCAGGAATTCGATCGATCGCTGCACGAGCAGTTCCGTCTCCGGCCGCGGGATCAGGCAATCCGGCGCGACCTCGAACTCGATGGAATAGAACTCCGTCCGGCCGACGAGATAGGCGACCGGCTCATGCTCGCCCGCCCGCTTGACCAGATCACGTAGCCGGTTCAACTGTTCCTGTACGACGACCTTGTTGTACTGCGTGTACAGCTCGATCCGCTTGAGTCCCAGGACATGGGACAGGAGCAGTTCAGCGCTGAGCCGCGGCGCATCCACGCCTTTTTGCGTCAGGTACTCTGTCACCCAGGTCAGAAGCCTTTGGATGGTCCACTCGTTCATCCGTGCCACCTCGCTACCAGAAAGCCATCTTCCTTGACCACGCGAATGGCAAAGTCGTATTTGTTTATCTCCAACGCGATCTCCAGATCCTCGCGATGAAAATGGGGCTGCTTCGGATCTCCGAACTTGGCCGCCTCCCCGCTGGCCCGCACGAGATCCCGCACCGCCTCGGGGTCCGGCCGGCGGCCCTGCAACAGGTTCCGCAGGTAGAGAGCGCAAAGTTCATCTTCGTCCGTGCGCACTCGCGCGTTCCAGCCCATTGCCACGATGGTCACCTGCGGCGGGTCATCCCGCCGGAGCGCTTCCGCGGTGGCCTGCGCCACGACGAAGGACCCGGCGTAAACCGCCTGGGCCTGTGTCGCCGCCGCGACGCCCGTCGTTCCCGCCCGCGTGGACTGGATCACCACCTTGCCCCGTAAGGACGCCTGCATCATCTCATGCGGCGAGTTGCCGAAATCAAAGCCCTCGGGCTTTATCCCGTTTACCTCGCCTACGCAGATCGCGCCAGCACCCTGGTCTCGCAACCGCAATGCCTCCTCGATCTCCGGGACCATGATGATCCGCTCTGCCCCGCGCGCCAAGGCCACCGCTGCCGTCGTGAACGCCCGAAACACGTCCACAATGACGACGGTGCCGCTCGCTCGTCTGGCTCCTTCCAGGAGGCTCTCAATTCTGACTTCCATCAGATGTAGACCTTGTCCATGAGGCGCGGGAACGGGATGCACTGGCGGATGTGGCGCTCGCCGATGACCCAGGCGACGGTGCGCTCGACGCCGAGACCGAAGCCGCCGTGGGGGACCGAGCCGTAACGCCGCAGGTCCAGGTACCAGTCGTAGGTTTCCGGATTCAGGCCTTGATCTTTGATCCGGACCAGGAGGCGGTCGTAGTCGTCCTCGCGGACCGAGCCGCCGATGATCTCGCCGAAGCCGGCGGAAGCCAGCAGATCGAAGTTCTCCACGACCTTCTCGTTCTGGCGGTCGGTCCTCATGTAGAAGGCCTTCGCTTCGCGTGGGTAGTGCGTTACGAAGACGGGCTTGTCGTGCATTTGCGAGATAATCGTCTCATCGGAGCCGCCCAGGTCTTTACCCCACGTGAACTCCGCCGCCAGTTGGTCGTGCTTGGGATTGTTCTCGATCTTCGTGTTGACCTCCTCCAACTCGCCGCGCAGATCGATCAATTCCGCGGCAATCTTGTCCTGCTGCCACTGCTTCAGTTGGCCGGCCTGCTGTTTCTCCAACTCGGCAATCCGGCTCTCCATTTGCTTCTTTTGCTGTTGCAGATTGTCCAACTCGCGGGTCATGAACTCGCGGGTCTTGGGGCCTTTGAGGATCTCCACCGCCTCGGAGTAGGTCAGCCGGTAGAAGGGGGGCCGGACCTTCTCCAGGAGCGGGATGTTGGCCCCGAGCGTCTGCAATTCGCTGCGGTTGTCTGCCAGAACGCGCTGGGCGATGGATGAGACGAGGCCCTCGGCCAAATGGAGCAGGCCGTCGAGGTCGATGAAGGCGACCTCCGGCTCGACCATCCAGAACTCGGTCAAATGCCGGCGGGTCTTGCTCTTTTCCGCCCGGAAGGTCGGCCCGAAGCAGTAAACGCGGCCATAGGCCATCGCGGCGGATTCGAGATAGAGTTGCCCGGTCTGGGTCAGGTGCAGCGGCCGGCCGAAGTAGTCCACCTCGAACAGCGACGTCTGGTCCTCGCCGACAATGGTCGTGAAGATCGGCGTATCGACCAGGACAAAGCCATTGTCGTTGAAGTAGCGGCGGATCGCGTCGATGACGGTGTGGCGGACCTTGCCGATAGCCCACTGCCGCTGCGAGCGCAGGTGCAGATGGCGATGCTTCATCAGGAACTCGACGCCGTGCGGCTTGGGTGTAATGGGGTATCCCTCGGAGGACGCGATCACCTGAGCATCGGTTACGGCCATCTCGTAGCCGCCGACACTGCGTTCATCGGCCCGAACGGTCCCGGTTACCGAGAGCGACGACTCTTGGCCAAGCCGCTTAAGCTGCTCGAAAAGCTCGTCGGGGATTTTGCCCTTTTCGACGATGCACTGGCACAGACCCGTGCCGTCGCGGACGATCAGAAACTGGATCTTGCCGCTGGCCCGGCTGTTGTACAGCCAGCCGTTGAGCGTTACCTCTTGCCCGACGTGATCTTTCAACTGGTTGATAAAGGTGGCGTTGCCCTTGGTCATTTCTCAAGTTCCTCATTGGCATTGGGTTTCAGCGCGGCCATGCCGGGGATAATGCAAGCAATTAGCGGCGCTTGCCCGATCCACCCGCACGAGCCTTTTCCGGCCCCAGAATATATACGATGCGCGGGTTCTCGCAAAGGGTCTGCCTTCCCGCCGTTGACGATTCCCCGGCTTGCCCCGGGTCATCCTAAAGCCTCCCACCTCGGATGGACGACAATACGTGGCGGAGTTTCTGATGCAGCCAGGATCTACTTAGGATGGCTTTATGCGGACTTTCGTGCGGGTCAGCTTACTGGGAAACGCCTTTCTTGACCTCGCTTGCATCCTGCTTCTTCTCGCGCACGGCCGCGGGAGCCAGCCGCGCGATGCAGCCTTCTCCCCCAAGCCCGCGGAAGTACAAGCGACGGTAGGCAACAGCAACCCCATCGGGAGTTTTGCCGCCGAGGCGCCCTTTGTGCAATCCGAACTGCCGGAGTCCTTTCCTGCCGGCCTTCCGGACGGGAGTACGATGCTGGCCGAGTTAGTGCAACTCGACGGGATTCCCAGGTACCTCACGGCGTACGAGGCGGGTTGGCTGGATCGGCGTTTTTGAGGGCAAGCCCATAAATCATCGGCTGAGCCTGCCCCGCGCGCAGCGAGGGGATGCCGATGCCACAAGACCCCACGGGCGGACGGTCGATGGCATTTCTCACACCTCCCCGGGATGTGATTCTCCAACCTCGGCGCAGAATTCCATGGATGCTTGGCGTGCCTGCGGCTCGGTCGACGCGGGGCCGGCGGCACGAGAAATCGTGCGATGAGGCCCACCCAGCGCGTATTTACGCGTTGCCGGGCGCGCGGCGGGAGCATATAATGAAGAGCTCATGTAGAAGGTTCGCCACCGTTCGGGTCGACATGCTGGACCAGCGGAACCTGATGTCCCACACGTATGATGACGAGTCTTTCCGGATCGCGTTCGATAGTATCTCGCGGCGTTATCTGACCGCCATCGAGCAGGTGTTCACGTGGCTGAAGCAAAGAGCACGGGAATAGAAGAGAGCTTCGGACTCCGGCCGGAGGCCTTGGAGCTTATTCGCGGCGTGTTTCGCGGGCATCCGGAGGTCCAACGTGTGGAGGTTTTCGGCTCCCGCGCCCTGGGACAGTTTGAGGAGCAGTCGGACGTGGATCTGGCACTCTGGGGGGACGTGAGCCCCGGTCTGATCGCACGAATCATGCGCGAACTCGACGAACTGCCCTTGCCCTATACGTTTGACATCCAGGCGTATGGATCGATCCGGCACGAGCCGCTCAAACGCCACATCGATGAGTTCGGAAAGACACTGTACCGCAAGCCCGACTCCTCGCGCTCCTGATTGCCAGTCCGCACCGCCTGCTCTGCCCTTTCGCGCATTTCCCGCGCCACTAGTTTCGGGCATTCTGCCCGCCGGGCTCACTGGTCCGCCGGCGGCATGAGGAATCGTGCCACGATGTAGGTTACGAGCATGGGCAGCAGACCGGTCGACAGTGCCAGAAAAACGACGATGATTCGAATCAGAGTCGGATCGATGTCGTAGGCCTCGCCGATCCCGCCGCAGACGCCGAAGATCTTCTTGTCCATCTTGGAGCGATACACCCGTTTCATTCTGCACCTCCCGTCATGTCTGGCGTTCACGGGAGTATACGTCGCCGCTATCTCTCCTGTTTCTGCTCCACATCTCGACGCCCGGCGCAACCGGTCGACGAAACGAGCTGCGCCACCGTTCGACGATAATATGTATCCGCTACCTACGGAGTTGAAACGGGCGAAGTGCTATACCCGGATCTTGAAGACCACCTTGTGAACCTCGGCGGGGCAGGTGATCTGGCAGGAGGGCAGGTGGGCATCCTGCGGAAAGAGGATGCAGAACAGCCCCGGCTCCAGTCTTACCTGGGCGGTCATCGTGCCGGCGCGGTAGAACATGATGTCCTTGGCCTCGTCGTACGGCACGGTGACTTCCAGGCCCGTCGTCGGCACATAGCCCAGCAGCTCCTGGCCCGCGAGCAGGACCTGGATGTCGATATACTTCTTGTGCGATTCGAACCGGGCCTGATCGATCGGCTTGGTCGTGTAATGCTGGACCATGCAGTACAGGTCGTCGCCGTCCACGTTGTACCGCCCGTCTGGTTTCTGAGCAAGCGCCGGGTCCGCCAGGACGGCAAAGGCCTTCTTGAACTGCTTGTGCAAAGGTGCATAAAGCCGTGCATTCTCGATTCGATCCACAATCATTGTTTGTCACTCCCCTAGTCTTTCATGATGGCTTCCATGTAGTTCTTACCATAGATCTGCTCCATCTGCTGCCGCACTTCGTCCTCGGAGGGTTCCGGTGCCGGCGGGGGCGGCGGCCAGATCCAGATATCGTCTTCGACCTTCTTGGAAGCTCGCACATAGCCACTCCGCCCGCCTTCGTCGATGCGATTGGGCCCCTTGCTGTAGAGTCTGAAACCATCGCCCTCGGTGACATACACAAACGGCTCACCATTGGTCGGATCCACGAGTGTCTCGGCCGGGACGTATTCCGATATCGCATCCAGTGTCCTGGGCCAGACACCATGGGCATCATGATACCGGCGCAGACCCAGAATCAGCCACGTTCCGCGACACGCTGCAAAGGATGGGACACACCACCGGCGGTGCCGTATGCACTCTTGCTCATTGAAGAATACCATCTCGAGGCCCCACCGATGGATGTTGCATATCGCCTTGCTGAGGTCGTTCACTGACACCCGAGGGGACCGTTTGTCTTGAGCCGGTTGTAGCGGACGCGAGGAGCCGACACGACCATCGAACGTGGCAAAGTACTTGTTCACGACACCGCGTACCGCGTGCGGATCGCGCGGCATACTCATGAGCCAATAGAGTCGTGGAATCCGCGTGGGGTCCTTTTGCTCTCGTCTGTTGCGGGGCGAAATCACGATCTTCCGGGCGAACCGAACGTGTCCTTCCTCGTCCACCTCGTAGAGCCGTCCCAGGAGATTCATGTAGTGAAGCTTCTCCAGCTCGGATAGTCTCTTCCATTCCTCGGGCCACGGGTCCGCCGGCGGTGGCAAATAGTGGGCGATTTGGACGAGATCGGCCTCGGACAGGTTGCTCTGAACCAGCACCTGCCGCATCATTCTCAGAGCAACTCCCTCGTAGTAGTAACCGGCAAGAGAATCGACCTGGGACGATTGCTGATGAAGATGGTCGGCGATTCGGAGAGTACAGAAGTACTTTGTCAGGGCTTCCGTGACACGGCCCTCCCCGAGATCCCGGTTGCCGGCGGCTATGAGGAGCAACGCGCTCCGACGCACCTTCTCATACGGGACCGTGTACCCGTCATAGGTATCGGCTTGAATTGGCCAGCGACATTTCTCCACGGCTCCAATCGCCAACAGCCTGTCGATGACTTGTGACTGAGAATCGAGCCACTGTGATGCCTGCGGATGGTCGTTGGCTTTCCAGGGCTGCTTTTCGAACTCCTCCCGGAGGAAGCTCCCGGCGAAAAGGAAATCCGGTTGGTCCGCCATATTCAGATCGGCCAGCACCGACTTGTACCGAGGCGCGGCGTTCTCCGCGTCCGGCACGGCCCGCTTGGCCTCCATGGCGGCAAGCACGTCGTCAAATCGATAGGGGCGCCAGGTGCCCTTGTCCTGCGGCCCGAGGGATGTCGAAAGCCACACGATTGCCGCCAAAATCATCATGCCCAGGTGCACGCCGACTAATACGCTCTCCCCGCGTCTTCTTCCGGCCCAGCCGAGCAGGGGAGAAATCGCGGCGGACCCGACGAAGACTGCCCCGACTGTCAGGCCGATCCAGGAAAGATAGCCGGTTCGTACCACGAGGGCGAAGGCCAGCAGCCAAAAGGAGGCTGCTAGGAGGTGGACAATACGAGCCACATTCGCTGCAATGCGCATCCATCTCGTGCGGGCGGCGTCGGTCTGGTAGTCCTGTTCCGACATCTCTTCCATACTCTGACCTCCCTCAGACAGAGACGCCTACGCGGCGAATTTGTTCGAATACTTCTCCCGAAACGGCTCTATGCACTAACCGGGATCGTCTGCCGGCAATCGCCTACGGATCTGCTCGCGAACGCGATCTGCCACGGCGACTGCACCAACCGCCTCATCCCTCGTCACGGGAGCATATTCGCCAGGGTAACGATACTCCACGGCGTAAGCTGTCAGGTCAGCCGCATCGGATAACTCCTCCGCCAGGCTCGGATCTTGTATGCCCGCCAATTTGAGAAGGCGCTTAATGTCATGGGTCTTGGGAAATTCAACTTGGTGCCAAGTCAGAAAGGCTTTGAGATACTTCTCGACAGCCTGTTGCGCGTGGAAGGCTGTCGCCTCCGCATAAGACTGCGCGTCCGTAATGAGCCGATGACAAAGCCGCCAATCGTCCTCGGCCTTCTCCAGCCATCGCGCCACCAGTTCGCGTCTGGCGTCGTCAGGCGGCCTCATAAAGGACTCTCCCGTATTTGTGGGCTGGGTAAGCGATGCCGCCGATGACATCTTTTGTGTCATCGAACCATTGTCGGCTCATGACAATCAGATCAATCGGAAGAGGCACATCCTCTAGGGCCGCCCGAAGTCGAATACTCTCTTGGCGTGTGTTGGCGACTTGTTGCTCGACTATCAGCAGGTCCAAGTCGCTGTCGGGAGTCATAGTCCCTGTGGCAGCGGAGCCGAAGAGAATAACGCGGTCCGGATGCGCTAATTCCACGAGCCGGTCAACAACGTATTCAAGGATCTCTTCGGCAACAGTCATGCTGCTCGGCTCCTTACTACGCGTCCAACTTGTCGCACAGGTAGGTGCGGAGTTGGGCGGTGGCGATGCGGACTTGCTCCATGGAGTCGCGTTCGCGGACCGTGACGGTCTGGTCCTGAAGCGTCTGGCCGTCGACCGTGACACAGAAGGGGGTGCCGGCCTCATCCTGGCGGCGGTAGCGACGGCCCACCGCGCCTTTCTCGTCATAGAAGCAGTTGAAGCGTTTCTTCAGATCGTCGTAGACGCTGCGGGCGATCTTCGGCATACCCTCTTTCTTGACCAGTGGGAAGATGCCGACCTTGACCGGGGCCAGGGCCGGGTGGAAGCGCAGCAGGTTGCGCGTCTCGCCTTTGACCTCTTCCTCATCGTAGGCATCGACCAGAAAGGCCAGCGTGCTGCGGTCCATGCCGGCGCTGGGCTCGATCACGTAGGGGATGTAGCGCTTCTTCTTCTCCTCGTCGAAGTAGGACAGCGGGCCGGACTGGTAGTCCTCGGCCTCGTCCATCAGCGTGATCTTCGTGAGATCCTTGCCGCTTTCGAACCAGCGGTTGAGAGTTCGCATGCCGCGCTGGTGCTGGCGGAGGTCGTAGTCGGTGCGGTTGGCGATGCCTTCGAGCTCTTGCCAGTCGCCGCTGCCGAAGGGGAAACGGTACTCCACATCCACGCACGCCTTGGCATAGTGGGCCAACTCATCCTTCTCGTGGTCGCGGAACCGCAGATTGTCCTTTTTCATGCCCAAGTTGAGGTACCAGTTGCACCGCTGCTCTTTCCAGTGCTCATACCACTGCTCATCGGTGCCTGGCTCGCAGAAGAACTCCAGCTCCGCCTGCTCGAACTCGCGGGTGCGGAAGATGAAGGCCTTCGTGGTCACCTCGTTGCGGAAGCTCTTGCCGACTTGGGCGATGCCGAAGGGGATCTTGACGCGGGTGGTGTCCAGGACGTTGCGGAAGTTGGCAAAAATGCCCTGGGCGGTCTCCGGCCGCAGGTACATCGTCATCGAGTCCTCGATGTTGGCCCCCATCTGCGTCTCGAACATCAGCTTGAAGGGCATCGGGGCGGTGAATTGCCCCACGGTTCCGCAGTTCGGGCAGACCTTGTTGCTCAAGTTGTACTGCTTCGCCTCCTCCGTCCCGACATCGACGTGCTCGGCGTGCTCATCGGCCTTTTGGGTGTTATTCTCACTGTCTTTGAGGTGGTCGACGCGGGTCCGCGTGTTGCACTTTTTGCACTCGGAGACCAGATCGGCGAACTTGTCCGCGTGGCCGGAGGCCTTCCAGATCAGCGGATGCATGAAGATGCTGGCGTCCAAACCGACTACATCGTCGCGCATCTGTACCACGTGTTTCCACCAGGCCCGTTTGATGTTGTTCTTGAGCTCGACGCCCAGCGGGCCGTAATCGTAGCAACTCGCCAGACCGCCGTAGATCTCGCTGGACTGAAAGATAAACCCGCGCCGTTTGCACAGGGATACGATATCATCAAGCTTCGTCAGTTTTGCCATACCTACGTTGCCTCCATAGGATAAGGGTAAACCCTGATTATACCGGCGACAACCCGGATAGCAAGGTCCCGATCCTTGAAGCCGGCGGAAGGGTCGCAGCACGGATTTCCAGTAGCCAATAGCCTGTGGATCGGGTTTAATAATCCCACGCAAGCAGGCAAGGTTTGGCTGAGCCTTGTGGTTTCTGGTGTTTGTCCTGGAGCGGCACACCCTAAGGAGGCATGAGATGGTGCTGGATACTGTGAAGAAGGCGGCGGTTGTGGCTCTTGCGACCCTTTGCATCACGCAGGCAGGCTTCAGTCAGGCACCTCTGGACGTCCGATCGCCAGATGGTCGTACCCTCATCCGGGTCAGACTGCCCGACCCCACGGGCCCTGGAGCGACCGGAGACCGGAGTAGCAAGACGGGGCTCTACGCGGAGGTCGAATACGACGGCAAAACAGTAGTGCCTCACGTGTCGCTCGGCATCACCCGCAAGGACCAAGCCTTTGTGGACGACCTGAAGTTCCTCCAAGCCGGACCGGCGAGAACCATCGACGAGACCTACACGATGCTGACCGGCAAACGCCGCCTCTGCCGCAACCACGCCAACGAGGTGCCGCTGGTGTTCGAGAACTCCCGGGGCGCCAAGCTGGAGCTTATCGTTCGAGCCTATAGCGACGGTATCGCTTTTCGGTACCGGTTCCCCGAGTCCAGTGGCGAGAAGCACATCGTGACGAGCGAAGCGACCGGCTTTCGTCTGCCGCCGGAGGGGAAGATGTGGGCTCATCCGTATGACCGGCCCTCGAAATATACGCCCGCGTACGAGACCTACTATGTCAATGGCGTTGCTGCCGGCACCGCCTCGCCCTTGGAGTCAGGCTGGGCGTTTCCGGTACTCTTCTGCACCGCAGATCGCAGCCGCTGGGCCTTGCTGACCGAGGCAGGCCTCGATAGCTCCTACTGCGGCTGCCATTTGACGCAGAAGGCCGTAGACGGCGTCTATCACATTCAATTCCCGAACGAGGCCGAGGGCAATCACGTTGGGTGGGTCGAGCCTTCGTCGACGTTGCCGTGGGCCACGCCCTGGCGGGTCATCATCCTCGGCGATTCGGTGGGGGATATTGTCGAATCCACTCTCGTGACCGATGTCAGTCCGGCGTCGGTCGTGAAGGACACAAGCTGGATCAAGCCGGGACGGGCTTCCTGGAGTTGGCTGTTCGATCACGATAGTCCCCAGGACTGCACCAAGCTCAAGGCCTGGGTCGACTTGGCCGCCCAGATGGGCTGGGAGTATTCGCTCGTCGATGCCAACTGGACCCAGATGAAGAACGGCACGATCCACGACCTGCTCGCCTACGCCAAGAGCAGGGGCGTGGGCCTGCTCTTCTGGTACAATTCCGGCGGGCCGCACAACTCCGTCTCCGAGAAACCGCGCGGCCTGATGGATGATCGCGACATTCGGCGCGAGGAGTTCCGCCTCCTGAAGAAGTGGGGCGTCAAGGGCGTCAAGGTCGATTTCTTCCAGAGCGACAAGCAGAACCTCATCCAGCTCTACCAGGACATCCTCAAGGACGCCGCCGGGGCCCAGATCATGGTCAACTTCCACGGCTGCACGCTGCCGCGCGGCTGGTCGCGGACCTATCCGCACCTGATGAGTATGGAGGCCGTCCGGGGCGAGGAGTGCTACAGCTTCGACAAGCAGTTCACGACCGAGGCCCCGATCCACAACGTCATTCTGCCGTTCACCCGCAATGCCGTTGGACCGATGGACTACACGCCCGTGATGTTCGCGGACAACGTCTACAGACACCTGACGACCTACAGCCACGAGCTGGCCCTGTCGATCGTTTTCGAGTCCGGCTGGCTCCACTTCGCCGACGGCGTCCAGCAATACCTCGACCTGCCCGAGGCCCCAAAGGAGTTCCTGAAGCATGTCCCGACCATCTGGGATGAGACGCGCTTCCTCGCGGGCGAGCCCGGCCAGTTTATCGTCCTGGCCCGTCGCAACGGCAACCAATGGTACCTCGGCGGCCTCAACGGCGAGAACGCCGGCCGCGACATCGATGTGCCGTTCCCCTTCCTCGGCCAGAGCCGCTGCACGATGACCGTGATCGAGGACGGCAAGACCCCGCGCACTTTCACCAGTGCGACGGAGGCTGTGACAGCGCAGGACCATCTGGAGGTCCGCCTCCAGCCCTATGGCGGCTTCGTCGCCACCTTCACCCCGACTCGGTAGGGGACGGAGGACACGAGGGGGTATCCGTTTGTAGTGTGCCCGTGCGTGCATCAGAGAAACGCCTTACGGCGTCACTACGAACGAGGGTTTACAGGACCGGGCATGGTTTCTCCCTGCTCAGACAGCCATTGCGCCAATTGCCGGCGCATCCGGAGGAGAATCGGTTGGGCGGCAGGATCATGGGCAAGGTTGTTGAACTCGTAGGGGTCTGCCTGGGTATCGTAAAGCTCTTCCTGCGGGTGATGCTCGTTGAGTTGGACGATTTGGGCGGCATGCGCGTCGGTTCTGGCTTTCTCGACCCAGGTGTCCCAGACCTCTTTGTGGCTCTCGCGAATGCCGGCGACCTTCGTCCAGTGCGTGGTCCAGGTGGCTTCGGGGGTCAGGTTCAGGATGTACTTGTAGCGGATGTCCCGGACGCAGCGCTGGGGGAAGATGTTCATATTGCCGTCCCGGGTGTGACTGGCGTAGATAGCATCCCGGAAGGACTTCTCTTGACCCGCCAGCACAGCGCGGATGCTCCGGCCGTCGAGGCCCTGCGGCGGCGCGCCACCGGCGATGTCGATGAAGGTCGGCGTGACATCAATGAAAGAGATCAGGGCGTCGCAGGTCGTGGCGGCCTGGGTCACGCCGGGCCAGACGGCGAGGAAGGGCACACGCAGGCCGGTGTCGTAGAGCGTCCATTTCGAGTGCGGCCATTCGGAGCCCTGGTCGGTCGTGTAGATGAATAAGGTGTTGTCCTCGAAGCCGTGCTTCCTGAGCATCATCCGGACTTCGCCGACGCGCTTGTCCAAGGTCGCGATGTCCTGGTAATAGTTGGCGAGGGCCCGGCGGGTCAGGTCGGTGTCGATGAAGAAGCCGGGCAGCTTCAAGCGGGCGGGATCGAAGTCTCTGTTCGGCTCCCACACCACGTGCGGACTGCTATCGGCCACGATCAGACACAGCGGCGTGTCCCGTCTGGCCCGCGCGTGCTCCGCCAGAAGGGCGTCAATGGCTTTCGTATTCAGGCCTTCCATGCGGTAGGTCCGGGGAATCGCCGGATTCCTCGGCAGTGCGGCCGGGAGGTGCTCGAAGCTGAAGACCTCCTTGGGGATCGTGTGGGCCTTGTGCGCCAGAACGACCCGGTAGCCCAATTGCCTCAGGTACGTGGGCAGCGCCGTGATGTCCGGCCGGCAGGTCGTGTGATTACCCATGCAGCCGTTGTGGGCTGGATACAGCCCCGTGTACAGGGCAGACCGCGAAGGCGCGCAGGTCGGCGATGCTGCGAACATGCGGGTAAACCGCGTCCCCTCCCTGGCCAGGGCATCGATGTTCGGCGTCCGGACATCCCCATTCCCGTAGCAGCCCACGAAGTCGATGCCGTGATCGTCCGAGATGTACAGGACAATGTTGGGACGTCTCTGTGGTCCGGCGTGGCCGGGAGGCAAATCCCAGGTCGCGAGTACCGCCGCCCCCAAGGCGGAACGTTTCAAGAGACCTCTGCGCGTGACGTTGGAACGCATGGAGCAACTCCTCGATAATGGCGACTGCGAATCGTTTCCCAGATTGTACTGTGCCCGCCTGCGAAGAGGAAGAGAGGCTCAATTTCTCACGGGAGCGGCATTTTTCTGTAAGTCGGGAGCGGCGGACGAGTCTAATATGACAGCCGCGGCATCGGCGACGAAAGAACTGACCCTGGTGGAACGGTTTCGCCGGGAAAATGGTTCTGCAAGGTTAACCGCGAACGAGGAGAATTGAAATGAGAGCTTCGAGACACGTAGTCATCCTTCTGATCGTGGCCCTGGCCGGCATCGCGATGGCAGGGCAAGGCCAACCGCGGACGGACGCAGAAGCGGTCAATCTGGGCGGACAAAAGAGCGAGCTCG
>JAMCWO010000345.1 GCA_023481165.1 Planctomycetota bacterium
CAATCTGTTGCCCCTGGGAATCGAGAATGAAGGTGTAGACCTTGTCCAGACCGGGGCCGTAGCCGCACAGGCCGATCTCCGGCTTGCCGTCCTTGTTGAAGTCCGCCACGCTGATCGGCCCTTCCGACGTGTAGCGCCGCTGCCACAGGCTGGTCCCATCGCCGCGCAGGGCGATCAGGCCGTCCGTGTCTCTCGATTCCTCGTCCAGTGCGACCAGGATCTCGCTGACGCCGTCGCCGTCGAGATCGGCCAGGACCGGACCGGCGGCGATATACCCGCTCCAGCCGCCCACGAAGGCCGGCCAGTTGCTGTCCACGATCCGGCCACTCTGGGCGTGGTAGGCGTACACCGCGCCCTCGTACTCGCACGCGGCCACCACTTCGTAGTCGCCGTCGCCGTCGATATCTCCGACCGCGAGGCTCGTAGGCGAGGCCTCCTCCAGGAGCACGGGCCAATTCGGCAGCGAGTTTCCGTCCTCGCTCCAGATGTTGATCTTTCCGGTCCCCCAGTAGGAATCCGTGTAATCGAGGGACGCCTGGATGATCTCGTTGCGGCCGTCCCCGTTCAGATCGAGACAAATCGGATTGCCGATGAAGTACTCCTCCAAGTCTTCGCTCACTTCCTTGGGCTTGGGCCAAGAGGACTTCTCCGGCGCCAGCTCGATCCCGAAGACGGCGCGATCCGTATGGGAGAGCTCGCCGCGGCGGACGATCAGACGCACCTCGTAGCTGCCCACGCCCGGGTTGGCCAGAGAGGCGTACACAAAACCGTTGGGGTCCGTTGGCGTGACGCCTTGGGTGATCCCCGTCCAGTCCGTCTGGCCAAAGAGCCGGTAGTCAAGCTGGTAGGAATCACCGTGCACGAACACGGTCAGATCGATGCGGTTGGCATCGTCGGCGTAGGTCTGCCTGGGCCTCGGTACCGCGATCTCCCCCAAGGGGTAATCCTGGTCCGCCGCCAGCAGTGTCCGGTAGGCATTCACCCGCCCGGTGCCGATGTAACAGAGATTGGGATCGAGGTCGCCGTAATAGATGGGGTCCGTTGTGCCTTCCAGGATGGCCCGGGCCTCGAGGGGGGTCAGCCCGGGCCGATGGGCGAACAACAGGGCCGCCACCGCCGCTACGTAGGGCGAGGAGAACGAGGTGCCCGCGGTGGCGAGATACCCGTTATCGAGATCCGTCGTGACGATATCGGTGCCGGGGGCGGCGATGTCCACCCAGGGTCCGAACGTGCTATGGCCGGTCTTGGTGTCCTCACCATTGGTGGAGGAAACCGCCATGACGTTGGGATAGGCCGCCGGATAGTGCGGCCGACTGGAATCGGAGTTGCCGGCGCTGGCGACCAGGAGAACACCCTTGGAATAGGCGTTGTCGATCGCCGCCTTGACGATCTGATCGCCCTCGGGGCCGAAGCCCTCACCGCCAAAACTCATATTGGCAACCCGCGCGCCGTTGGCGGCCGCGTAGTTCAGGGCCTCCGACACTTCCTTGGACGTGAAATCGAGACTCAGCCGCAGCACCATGATGCTGGATTGCCAGTTGACGCCCACCACCCCTTTGCCATTATTGCCGATGGCGGCGATGACTCCGGCCACCTGCGTCCCGTGGCTGGCCGTGGAGCCGGGGCTGCCGGTCGGAGTGATCTTGTTGTCGCCGGTGCCGAAGTTCCAGCCGTGGATGTCGTCCACGTACCCATTCCCATCATCGTCCTTCTTGTTGCCCGGGATCTCGCCCGGGTTGACCCAGATGTTCTCCTTGAGGTCCGGATGGTTGACATCCACGCCGGTATCCAACACGGCCACGACGATGTCGCGGCTGCCGGTCGAGATGTCCCAGGCCTTCTGCATCTGGATCAACTGGTGGGCATATTGATCGGCAAAATCCGGGTCGTTGGGGTCGCGACAGACATGATACGTGTAGTTCGGCTGGGCGTATTCCACTTCCGGGTCCCGGTTCAACTCGGCACAGAGAGACGATACATCGCGACCCGTCTTCAGCATGTACCACGAGCCCCGGCGCGCGGGGCTGCCCATCGGTGTTCCTTCCTCCAGCCCGTACCTGGCCCGCAGGCGCGAGAGCGACATCTGGTGTCTCTGGGCCATCATGATATCCTGCGACAGGGCATGGATTGTGCCGCTGGGCCCATCCTTGAGTTTGACAAGGACTTCACCGGGCACGTGCGTCGCCCCGTTCCTCGAAGGTTGGGCCTGGACGGCCGGAGCGACCACCAGTATTGTGACGGCAAGGGACCATATGCGTCTCATAATCTCCTCACTCCTCAATAGAAAATCCACATTTGCGAGGTTGTGTCATTGTAGTGCGGGACCTCCCAGGGTCAAGCCCCATCCGCGCCCAATCGGCACATTTATATTCGGACGAATCGGAATGTCTCTTGACTGGGAAACGGTCCGGAGTCTACAATGGTTCCCAGCGAGTTATGGATGTGTGGCATCGGTTGAATGATGTACGGTCCGAGAATGGACGAGGGCATGTCGGGCGCAACCGCGATTGAGGCCCAAAGCGGCAACGCATCGGACCGGTTGACATATCGCAAATCAGCAAAACAGTTGCCGACAGCGGCGCCGCCGGATGCACTTCGCCGGCGATGGCCTGCCTCGACGCGAGAGTAGGCAAAGGTTCATCAGCACCACGTAAAAAAGGAGGATCACCATGGGTAAGAGGCTGCTTCTCACGATTGTGCTGGCGGGTATGGTCTGTGTCGGGTCCGGGGTGGTAAGTGCCGGGCCACTGGTAGGGTACTGGCCGTTCGATGGGGATCTGAAAGACAAGGCCGGTACGGCCAACGGCACGTTCGTGGGCGGAACGGCCACCTACGAGCCGGGCCAGATCGCCCAAGCCATCTCCTTCGACGGCGTGGACGACTACGTGAACATTCCCTCTGCCAATCCGTCGGTCTACGCGATCAGCGCGTGGGTCAAGCCGGCGAAGACAAGCTCCGTGGCGATCATCACACGGACGTCGGCGGCGACACCGACTTCCGAGTGGTCGCACCAACTGCGCATCAATGCCTCCGGCCAATTCCATCATTACCTGTGGGTCGGTGCCGAGCGGAACATCCCCGGGACAACGACCATTGTTCCCGACACCTGGTATCACGTCGTGATCTCCGCTCAAAACAACGGCCCGATGCGTCTCTACGTCAACGGCAAGGAAGATGCCCCCTCCATCGATACCGCCGGCACGCTCTGGGGCAGCGGCGACCGGATCTACGTGGGTTCCAACTCCGGCCACGGCATGGACTGGTACAAGGGCTTGGTGGATGACTTGCGCATCTACGACCGGGAGCTGTCGGCCGCGCAGATCAAGGACATGTTCAATGGTGTACCGCCCGCGTTTACGAAGGCGGAGAAGCCGAGTCCGACCGATGGGACCGTGGGCGTGAACATGCCTCTGCTCCAGTGGACCAAGGGCGAGACGGCCATGTTCCACGATGTCTACGTCGGCACCAGCCCGGATTTGACGAAAGCCGATCAGGTCGCGTCGCGCCAGATGTTCACGATGCTCTACCTTGTTCAGGGCTTGCAGCCGGGCGTCCCTTATTATTGGCGGGTGGATGAGATTGACGCCGCGGGCACGGTCTTCCCGGGCGATGTCTGGACCTTCACCACGCAGGCCGTGACCGCCTACATACCAAGTCCGGCGGATAAAGCGAACCCCGTCTCGCCTGCCCTGACTCTCTCCTGGCTGGCGGGTCAGGCTGCCGTCAAGCACCATCTGTACCTGGGCAGTGATCTCGATGCGGTCACGCAGGGCGCCGCCGGTGTGGATAAGGGTACACTGACGGACACGACCTTCGATGCAAACTCGCTCGACGGCGCGACCACCTACTACTGGCGTGTGGATGAGATTCTGGCCGACAACTCCGTCAAAACCGGCCCGGTGTGGAGCTTCACGACCTATCTGCCGGTAGATGATTTCGAAGCCTACACCGACGACGAAGGCAGCCGCGTCTATGAGACGTGGGTCGACGGCTGGACCAACGGCACCGGCTCCCAGGCCGGCAACAGCACCGCTCCCTTTGCCGAACGCACTGTTGTGCACGGTGGCAGACAGGCCCTGCCGCTCGACTACAACAACATCAAGACGCCTTTCTACAGCGAAGCGGAGTGCACCTTCTCGCCTTTGGGGGATTGGACGGTCAACGGGGTAACCGACCTGAACCTCTGGTTCCGAGGCAACCCCATCAGCTTCCAGGATAAAGGCGGCGACGCCTACGTCGTAAGTGCCGGCGGCACCGACATTTGGAACAACGCCGACGCCTTCCGCTTTGCCTGCAAGAAGCTCAGCGGCAATGGGTCGATCACCGCCCGGGTCGATAGCGTCGTCAACACCAACGCGTGGGCGAAAGCGGGCGTGATGATTCGGGAGACCCTCGATGCCGGCTCCAAGAACGCCCTGGTCGCGGTCACGCCGGGCAACGGCGTCTCGTTCCAGGACCGCGATATGGTGGACGGAGCGAGCGTGTATACCGGCGCCACCGGGATCGTGGCCCCCTACTGGGTGCGCCTGACCCGCACCGGCAACGCCTTCAAGGCCGAGCGTTCGGCGGACGGCAAGACCTGGACCCAGGTCGGCACGACGGATGCCGCGATCACGATGGGGGCCAGCGTCTATATCGGTCTGGCGCTGACCAGCCACGATGCTGCCCTGGCTACCACGGCCGAGTTCTCGAACGTCGCCACGACCGGCAGCGTCACCGGAGACTGGCAGGTGGCCGCGATCGGCGCGGATCGCCAGCCGGGTAACAGCCCCGACAAGTTGTATGTAGTGGTCGAGGACAGCGCCGGCAAGACCGCCGTAGCTGCGAATCCCGACCCGGCGGCCGTGCTGTCCACTGCCTGGACCGAGTGGAAGATCCCGCTGAGCAGCTTGACGGGCATCAATCTGGCCAAGGTCAAGAAGCTGTACATTGGCGTCGGCGACCGGAAGAACCCGGTGGCGGACGGCAGCGGCCGTCTCTACCTCGACGACATCCGCGTCACGAAACCATAGCCTCTTTGTTGGAGCAGGATGGAGGACGAGCATGAGAAGAATGATGCGCTGGGGCTCGGGCTGGCTGTTGCTTGCCTTGGCCGCCGCGGGCCCGGTGCGCGCGGCTGAGCCCGGTGCGGGGTCCCCAACGCCCTATTCCGCGTTGGGGGACCCCCTGGTGGGATGGTGGAATTTCGACGAAGGTCCCGGACCGACGGCGGCCGACGCCACTGGTAATGGCAATGTGGGCACGCTCACCGGCGGCGTGCAATGGATGGCCCGGGAGACCGGCGGCGCCTTGGAGTTCGACGGCGCCACCGGTTATGTCCGAGTTCCGTTCGGTCCCACGCTCAAGCTCCTTAATCAAGGAGATTTTACCCTGGCCGCCTGGTTCAAGACGGACGTGATCCCGACAGAGAACAAGGAAGTGTTCCAGCAGGGTGACGCGAATGGGACGGGTCGAACTTGGCTCTTCATCGTTCCCGCCACGGGCGAGATCCGGACCTTTCTGGGCAACGCCGCCACCAGTTCAGGGGTGAATGCTACGGCCGGTATCTGGTTCCACGCCGCCGTAGTAGTGAAGGAGGGCGGGGTCACCGACACGATCCAGATCTATGTCAACGGCAAGGCGGCCGGAGCAGCGGGTCAGCTCGGAGTCGAGAATTCCGAAGGACCTTACTTCATCGGCTGCCACAAGAACCTGACGAACTTCTGGGACGGCCTCATTGACGATGTGCGGCTCTACAACCGGGCCCTCTCCGCCGCCGAGATCCAGGCCCTGGTGCCTCCCAAGGTCAAGGCGATGAATCCCGACCCCGCCTCGGGCAGCACCGCCGTGGTTACGCCTCTGCTGCGCTGGGCCGCGGGCGAAACCGCCGTGCTTCATAATGTCTATGTCGGCACGGACCCCAACCTGGGGGAGAAGGATCGCGTCCAGTCGCGCGTCCCCGTGGCTATGTACTTTCACGTGCCGGGCCTGACGCCGGGGGCGACCTACTACTGGCGCGTGGACGAGATCGAGGCGGACATGACCACCGTGCACACGGGCGATGTCTGGACCTTCATTGCCCAGCCGGTCACAGCCTATCTCCCCACGCCGGCGAACGGTGCCAACGATGCGTCGCCTGACCCCAATATGACCCTGACCTGGCTGGCGGGCCTGAGCGCCACCGGGCACCACCTGTACTTCGGCAACGATCGCGACGCGGTCAGCACCGGCGCATCGGCTGTGGACAAGGGCACGGTGACGGGCACCACCTTCGCGCCTGGGCCGCTCGATCCTCTGGCGACCTACTATTGGCGGGTGGATGAAATCGGCGTCGCCGAGGCCGTGAATCAGGGCCCCGTTTGGAGCTTCACAACGTGTCTGTCCGTGGACGACTTCGAGAGCTATACGGACGATGAGGGCAGTCGCATCTATGAGACGTGGAGCGACGGTTGGACGAACAACACCGGCTCGACCGTCGGCTACGTCCAGGCTCCCTTCGCCGAGCGCAAGATCGTCCATGGCGGCAAACAGTCCATGCCGCTGGACTACAACAATGTGAACTCGCCCTGGTATTCGGAAGTCGAACGGCAGTGGCCGGCGCCGCAGAACTGGACGGCGGAAGGAGCGGACACACTGCACCTGTTCGTCCGCGGCAACGCGACCAACGGCCTGGGTAGCCTGTATGTGGCCGTGGAAGACAGCAGCGGGAAGGTCGCTGTCGCCGCCAACGTCAATCCTAATATCGTCCGCGTGGGCGTGTGGACCCAGTGGGAGATTCCGTTGAGCAGTCTTGCTGGCGTGAACTTGGCCAAGGTCAAGAAATTGTACCTTGGCGTAGGAGATCGGAAGACGCCGGTCGCCGGCGGTAGCGGCCGGATCTACATCGATGACATCCGAGTGACAAGGCCATAGGAATCTATGATTTATGATTGATGATTGATGAATCTAAAATGTGAAATCATAAGTCATGAACCGTAAATTTGAAGGGGAGAATGGGCATGGGTAGGAGGTGGAGGCATCCAATTCTGTGGGCCGTGGTCTTGGTCTGCGCCGGCAGTGCCTCGGCGGGCCTGGTCGCGCACTGGAAGCTGGATGATGGAGCCGGTACGACGGCGGCCGACTCCAGCGGGCACAACTTCACCGGCAACCTCCTCGGCGGCCCAGCGTGGATCGTGGGCACCGACGGCGGGGCCTTGGAGCTGGATGGACGCGACGACTACGTCGATTTTGGCAAGCCCACGGGTTGGCCCGCCGGCAAGTCGCCCCGCAGCATGTCCGGTTGGGGCAGAACAGACACCATCGCCGCCGGTTACCGTTGGCTGGCTGCGTACGGATCGCCCAATACGGGCCAGGCCATGTTCATCGGCATGAACGGAAGCACGCTTGTAGTCGGAGGTTACGGCGGCGACGACGTCACCGTGACCGGGCTCTGGCAGGTGGGGGAGTGGTTCCACGTCGGTCTGACCTATGATGGGACCACCGCCAAGGCGTACTTCAACGGCCGTGAAGTGGGCTCACTGGCGAAGAACTGGAATCTGGTGCTCGATCGCGCCCACATCGGCCGGCAGGTGAACGACGCCGCCGAGTTCTGGGATGGCGCGGTTGATGATGTGCGGATCTATGATCACGTCCTGACGGCGGCGGAGATGAAGGCCCTGGTTCCCCCCAAGGTGAAGGCCCGCAAGCCCAGTCCGGCCGACGGCGCGGTGGGTGTGGTCATGCCGCTGTTTACCTGGACCCCCGGCGAGACGGCTCTGTTCGAGGATGTCTATTTGGGGGACACGCCCGAGCTTACCACGAGCAACCGCGTTTCCGCGCATCAGCCGGCTGTTCTCAAGATGTACTACCACTTGCAGCCGTTCGTGGCCGGACAGAAATATTACTGGCGGGTGGATTCCATTGAGGCGAGCGGCACCGTCTACACAGGAGATGTTTGGAGCTTTACGGCGGTTTCCCAGAAAGGCTGGGCGCCCAAACCCGAAAACGGCACGCTCTACGTCGATCCCAACATCGTGCTGCAGTGGTCGGCCGGGATGAACGCCACGGCACACGATGTCTACTTCGGGACGGACGCCGCGGCCGTCCAGGCGGGGACAGGCGATACGTTCAAAGGCACGCAGGCGGCCCCCTCCTACACGCCGGGACCTTTGTCCCGCGGCGCGGCCTACTATTGGCGCGTAGATGAGACCGTCGGCGGCAAGAAGATGACCGGAGACGTGTGGAGTTTCTCCGTCCGTCCAGCCTTTCCCAAGACGGATCCGACGCTGGTCGGCTGGTACAAGCTGGAGGACGAGAATTCCGGGACCGCGGTAGACTCTTCCGGCTGGGATTACTACGGCGCCCTCTACGGCAAGCCGCAATGGGTCCAGGGCCAGGATGGACAAGCCCTGAACTTCGACGGCGACGATGATTACGTGGACCTCGGCAATCCGAAAGCTTGGCCCTCCGGCAAGTCCCCCCGCACCCTGTGCGGCTGGGGCAAGACCGATACGGTCGCCGCCGGCTGGAAATGGATCGCCGCCTACGGCTCACCGGCCACGAGCCAGGCGATGTTCATCGGCCTCAACGGCACGGCTCTGTATGGCGGCGGTTACGGCGATGATGTCAGCAAAGAGGGATTCTGGCAGGTGGGCGTCTGGTACCACATCTGTTTGACGTATGATGGGACCACGGCCCGGTTGTACGCCGACGGCGCGGAGGTAGCCTCGGCGGGCAAGACCTGGAACCTGGTTCCCGGCGCAGCGCGGATCGGACAACAGGTAAACAACCTGTCCGAGTTCTGGGATGGCGCGATCGATGATGTCCGCGTTTATAACGTGGCCCTGACGCCGGAACAGATCAAGGAAGTCATGCGGGGCGACCCGCTGCTGGCAGGGGACCCGCAGCCGAGAAACGGCGCCAACGTGGACATTCGCGCGGCGACCGACCTGAACTGGTCGGCGGGGGACAAAGCTGTCCAGCATGATGTCTATTTCGGCACGGATAAGGCTGCTGTGAAGGCCGCTGATACCGGCGCATCGCAGTACCGGGGCCGTCAATCCGGCACCAGCTATTCCGTGGCGGACCTGGTTCAGTTCGGCGGCGGCGCCTACTTCTGGCGTGTCGATGAGGTCGAGGCGGATGCAGCCACTATTCACAAGGGCAACGTCTGGGGCTTCACCGTGCCCGACTATCTGATCGCGGATGAGTTCGAGGATTACACGGACGAGGAGGGCAGCCGCATTTACGAGACGTGGGTTGACGGCTGGACCAACGGCACCGGCTCCGTCGTAGGCAATCTTCAGGCTCCCTTCGCCGAGCGCGGGATTGTCCACGGCGGCCTCCAGTCCATGCCGCTGGATTTCAACAACATCAAGGCGCCGTACTACAGCGAGGCCGAGCGCGAGTTTGCCCCTGTGCAGGACTGGACCACCGATGGCATGGATACCCTCGTGCTGTACATCCGAGGGGTAGCGACCAATGCGGCTGGACGCCTGTACGTAGTAGTTGAAGATAGCGCAGGCAAGATGGCGGAGGCCGCCTATTCGGATACATCCGTTACCAAGACCACGACCTGGACTCCGTGGCAGATTCCGCTCGGCAGCCTGACGGGCGTGAATCCGGCAAAGATCAAAAAGATGTACATCGGCGTCGGCGACCGCCAGAACCCCGCGGCAGGCGGGTTCGGCCGCCTTTATATCGATGATATCCGAGTCACCCAACCGTGACGAGGAGACAAACAGTAGTCGGTAATGGAAGAAGGAGGAACACTATGTCTCGCAGATTCATCGGTCTTCTAACGCTCGCGGTGCTCCTGGGGCTGGTCTCCGTGGCGAACGCCGGCCTGGTCGGCTGGTGGCAGCTTGATGAAGGAAGCGGCACCACGACCAAGGACTCCAGCGGCAATGGCAACGACGGTACGCTGGAAGGCCCTCCGACGTGGGTTAGCGGACCGTTTGGAAACGCGCTCGCCTTTGCCAACCAGCGCGTCACCATCAAGGCCTCCACGTCATTGACCGGCGACCTGTTTCAGGGGCCCTTTACGCTGACGCTCTGGATCAATCCGAAGCGGACCGGCAACACCTGGCAGCAGATTTTCCGGGCGATTCGAACAGCCGGCAACTCGGACGACACGCTGTTCATCAACAACGATGGGCGGCTTTCCTGGCGCGGTATGGTCGGCGGTGCTTGGGCGGGAGGTATGTGTGAGACGGCCGCCGGTGTCGTCCCTGCCGACCAATGGACGCACGCCGCAGTGACCGGGGATAAGACGAACTTCCGCATCTACATCAACGGGGTCCTCACCCAGACCGCTGCCTGGCAGAAGACCGATGGCTCGAACGCGAATTACTACATCGGAGGCGACCCTGGCACGGCCGGCGAGTCCTATTCCGGCATGGTCGATGAGGTGCGCGTTTACGACGAAGTCTTGACCGTGGAAAAGATCAAAGAAATCTGCGTCGGCGACGCCCCGGGCTTGGCGAAGGCGCAGAGCCCCAATCCGGCCGATGGGGCGCTGGCGGTCTCGATGCCGCTGCTCCAATGGCAGGCGGGGATGGACGCCATGCTCCACACCGTCTATGTCGGCACGAGCCCGGAGTTGACCGAAGCGAATCTGGCGGGCGCGAAGCAGCCCTTTACCATGCTGTACTATGTGCAGGGATTCAAGCCCGGTACAACGTACTACTGGCGGGTCGATGAGACCGACAAGACCGGCGCGGTCAAGACCGGCAACGTCTGGACTTTCGTCGCCCAAGACCTGGTGGCCTACCATCCCGCTCCGACGAACGGCGCCAATGATGCCGCGCAATCTCCCGTGCTGACGTGGCTGCCCGGCCAGACAGCGATCAAGCATCATCTGTATTTCGGGGACAGCAATGACGCGGTCACGCAAGGGGCGGCCGGCGTGGATAAGGGCGAAGTCGCCGATCCGACGTTCACGCCGGGAGCGCTGGAGAGCGTGACCACCTATTACTGGCGTGTGGATGAGACGGTTGCGGGCGGCACCGTCAGGCCCGGCCCGGTCTGGAC
Organism: Planctomycetota bacterium; assembly: GCA_023481165.1. Lineage (GTDB taxonomy): Bacteria > Planctomycetota > Phycisphaerae > Sedimentisphaerales > Anaerobacaceae > PLanc-01. The sequence continues at coordinate 10,990 of JAMCWO010000345.1, forward strand.
GTTCACCACCTGCCTGTCGGTGGACGACTTCGAGAGCTACACGGACGACGAAGGCAGCCGGGTTTACGAGACCTGGGTGGATGGCTGGACCAATGGGACCGGCTCGACCGTCGGCAACACCCAGGCTCCCTTCGCCGAGCAGACGATTGTGCATGGTGGCAAACAGTCCATGCCGTTGGACTACAACAACGTGAAGACTCCCTTCTACAGCGAGGCCGAGCGCGAGTTCTCGCCCGTAGAAGACTGGACCACCGGCGATGTCACTACTTTGGTTCTCTACGTCCGGGGCCGGTCAGGAAATACGCCCACCCAATTGTACCTGGCGGTGGAAGATGCCTCCAAGAAGGTGAGCGTCGTCACGTATCCGGACCCTGCGGTCGCGAGCGCCGCCCAATGGACCCAGTGGAAGATTCCGCTGAGCAGTCTCACGGGTGTCAATCTGGCCAAGGTCAAGAAGCTGTATATTGGTTTGGGCGACCGGACGACGCCCGCGGCGGGCGGCAGCGGACGCATCTTCATCGATGATATCCAAGTAACCAAATAGGGTGTTGTTTCTCAGAAGGAGACTCAGCATGTGCAAGACACGTTTCGTGTTGGCCGTGGCCGTACTCCTGCTGGGCGCCGGCGCGGGCCAGGCTTTGGCGGCCGACGATCCTTACCTGGTGGGCTGGTGGCAATTTGATGAGGGCTCCGGGACGGTCGCGAAAGATTCGAGCGGCCACAACAATAATGGCACCCTCAACGGGGGCCCGCAGTGGGTCTCCGGCTATTCCGGCGGGGCCCTGAAATTCGACGGGACCGATGACTACCTCGATTGCGGGAACGATGCGAGTCTGGACCTGACCGCGTGGACGATTAGTTTCTGGCTGAACTGTGCCCAGAACAAGGACTACAACGCCTTTGTCGTCAAGGGGCTGGATGCGGCGGAGAACTACGAATTTCTGGGATTCGGCAACGGCAGTCTGCATATGCCCATCACGATGGAGGGCGGCACCAGAACCTATGTGAACACGGCCACGGGGGTCATTCCCGTCGGGGAGTGGGTGCATCTTGCCTACAGCTATAGTTCGACGACGGGCCGACGCGTCTATAAGGATGGCAGTTCGGTCTACAGCGATGCCCCCTCCGGTACTCCTAAAGCCACGACGGAGGTACTGACCATCGGGAACGAACGGCCGATGACCCGGTTCACCAACGGCACGATGGATGATGTGCGCATCTATAACCGCGTCCTGACGGCGGCGCAGGTCAAAGCGGTGGCCGCCGGCGGCGTCCCCGTGTACGGCAAAGCCGAGGGTCCCTCTCCGGCCGACGGCGCGCTGGCGGTGACGATGCCGCTGCTGCAGTGGACCGCGGGGGATAACGCCCTGTTCCACAATGTCTATCTCGGCACGACCCCGACCTTGACGGAGGCCAACCTCGTCGGGTCGCGGCAGATGTTCACGATGCTCTACCACGCCCAGGGTCTTCAACCCGGAACGACCTACTACTGGCGTGTCGATGAGATCGACAAAGACGGCGTGACCGTCCACACCGGCGACCTCTGGAGCTTCGTCGCGCAAGCCCTGACCGCCTATCATCCCACCCCGACGGTCGGGACCGTGGACATCGCACTGGCTCCGATGCTGACCTGGCTGCCGGGCCAGACCGCTATCAAGCACCACGTGTACTTCGGCGACAGCAACGAGGCCGTCAGCAAGGGGGACGCCGCCGCAGACAAAGGCGAGGTCAAAGACCCCAATTTCGCGCCCGGGACCCTGGAGAGCCTGACCACCTATTACTGGCGGGTCGATGAGACGCCGGCGAGCGGCGCTGCCAGGACCGGCCCGGTCTGGACGTTCACCACCTGCCTGCCCGTCGATGATTTTGAGGGCTACACGGACGATGAAGGCAGCCGGATCTACGAGACGTGGGTCGATGGCTGGACGAATGGGACCGGCTCGACGGTCGGCAACACCCAGGCTCCTTTTGCCGAGCAGACGATCGTCCACGGCGGCAAACAGTCCATGCCTCTGGATTACAACAACGTCAAGTCGCCCTTCTATAGCGAGGTCGAGCAGGAGTTTGCGCCTACCCAAGACTGGGCGGCGGGTGGCGTGACCACGTTGAGTCTGTGGATCAGAGGCCGGTCGGGGAACGCGCAGACTCAATTGTACCTGGCGGTCGAGGACGCATCGAAGAAGGTCGGTCTCGTCGCCTATCCTGACCAGGCTATCACGAGTACGGCCCAGTGGACCCAGTGGAAGATCCCGCTGAGCAGCATCACGGGCGTAAACCTGGCGAAGGTCAAGAAGCTGTATATCGGCTTGGGTGACCGGACCGCGCCGGCGGCGGGCGGCACCGGCCGGATCTTCATCGATGACATCCTGCTGACGAAGTAGGGGCGAATAATCATTCGCCCCTAGCGGGCGTGGTCGAATCTGTGGATTCGGCCACGCCGATGGTCCTGTCGATTCTGCGGGAGCTAGGGGATTAATGAGGGCAGCCGAGGTGCTGCCCTGCGGATTTCTCGTCTGTGGCGTTCTTTCTCAGAAGGAGGCTTAGCATGTGCAAGACACGTTTGGTGTTGGCCGTGACCGTACTCCTGCTGGGCGCTAGCGTGGGCCAAGCTCTGGCGGCTGATGACCCTTACCTGGTGGGCTGGTGGACGTTCGATGAGGGTTCCGGAACCGTTGCCCAAGACGCGAGCGGCAAGGGTAAGGAGGCGACGTTGGTGGGCGGTCCGACGTGGATCAAGGGCAAAGTCGGCAGCGGCGCCCTCAGTTTTGACGCGGTGGACGATATCGTCGAGGTGCCCGAAGTGCCGGCCTTCGATCTGAGCGAGGCCCTGACCATCACCGCGTGGGTCAAGATGAACAACGCCAGTACCCATTATTTCATCCTGGATAAATCGCCCAGCGGCACAGCGCCCGACAACTATCCGGGCAACTACGAGTTTCGCGTGAATCCCTCCGCCGCGCTGGAGTTCGGACATCAGACCTCGCAGGGCACGGACTTCACCAACCCGTTCTATGCCTCCACCGGGACGCTCACCGCCGGGCGCTGGACGCACGTAGCGGTGACCCTCGTCAAAGGCGGCCAAGTCACATTCTACATCGATGGCGCCCCTGCCGGTAGTGCCGCGCACACGGCGAACTTCCCTATCCTGAACGATGAGCCGCTGCGGATCGGAGGCCGCAAAGACAAATACTCCTTCTTCAGCGGGAGCATCGATGACGTCCGCCTCTACAACCGCGCTTTGACGGCCGGACAGGTCAAGACGCTGTTTGAAGGCGGCACCCCCGTGTATGGCAAAGCGGAGAGCCCCTCGCCGGCCGACGGCGCGCTGGCGGTTACGATGCCGCTGCTGCAGTGGACGGCGGGGGACAAGGCCCTGTTCCACAATGTCTATCTCGGCACGAATCCGCAACTGGCAGAGGCCGACCTGGTCGGGGCGCGCCAGATGTTCACGATGCTCTATTATGTCAAGGGTATCCAGCCGGGGACGACCTACTACTGGCGGGTCGATGAGATCGACGCCGCCGGGGCGATCATAGCCGGCGACGTTTGGAGTTTCCTCGCGCAAGCCCAGACGGCGTATTACCCCAGCCCGGCGGATGGGGCGACGGACGCTGCGCAGAGTCCCCGGTTGACGTGGCTGCCGGGCCAGACCACGATCAAACATCATCTGTATTTCGGCGACAGCGCCGATGCCGTCGGCCAGGGTGCGGCGGGCACCGACAAAGGAGAGTTCCCCGACCCAAACTTCAAGCCGGGAGCCCTGGAGAGCCTGACCACCTACTACTGGCGTGTGGATGAGACCATTGCCGGGGGTACGGTAAAAACCGGCCCGGTCTGGAAATTCACGACTTGCCTGTCCGTGGACGATTTCGAGGCTTACACGGACGAGGAAGGCAGCCGGATCTATGAGACGTGGGTCGACGGCTGGACCAACGGGACGGGCTCAACGGCCGGCAACTCGACGGCCCCCTTTGCCGAGCAGACGATGGTTCACGGCGGCAAGCAGGCGCTGCCCCTGGACTACAACAATGTCAAGTCCCCCTTCTACAGCGAGGCGGAGCGGGAATTCTCGCCCGTGCAGGACTGGACCGCCGGCAATGCCGACACGCTGATTCTCTATGTCCAAGGCCGGGACGACAACGCACCCGGCCAGGTCTATGTGGCGGTGGAAGATTCCTCCAAGAAAGTCGGCGTCGTTGCCTATCCCGATACGGCGATCACGGGCACGGCGAAATGGACCCAGTGGAAGATTCCGCTGAGCAGCTTCACCGGCGTGAATCTGGCCAAAGTCACGAAGCTGTACCTTGGCGTCGGCGACCGCGCGAGCCCGGCGGCGGGCGGCACCGGTCGAATCTACATTGACGACATCCAAGTGACGAAACCATGAAGATTTACAAATCATAAATCGTAAATCATAAATCATAGATTCCGAAGGGAGGACAGACATGTGTAAGAGGTTGATTTACTCGACTTTGCTCCTGCTGGTGTTGGGCGCGACGACAGCGCAGGCGCAGGACGTCACGTGGATTCGCGCCGCCTGGTGGGATGGGCGGTATCCCACGAACTGGGCGGATGAAGCCAGCACCGTTGCCGTACGGGATGGCGTAGTGGCGGCGGGCTATGAGCTGCTCGACTCCGACCAGCTCAAGACGTGGATGAACGCCCGCATCGCCGACAAGAAGCTCAGCGTGGTTGTGTTCTGCCGGGACATTGCTCCGGACACGGTCATCGAGTCGATGTCCGCGACCTGCACGCTGCGCAAGTACCTGGACGCCGGGGGCAAGATCGTATTCTACGCGGATATCCCGTTCTACAATCAGGGCCATGCGGACGGCCCCGTCCGCC
>JAMCWO010000211.1 GCA_023481165.1 Planctomycetota bacterium
GCTCCAGGGTTCGTCGCTTCCACACAGTCTAACTCCCTTGCTACTTCGAGGATGATTCGGACAAAACCAAGTCCACCTCCCTTCCTTTACAACGAAGCAGCTACCGAACTTGTTCGTCAAAACTCATCAGGCGAGTGTCTTCTCTATATCTGCTTCCAGGCGGGTCAGGATATCACTGAGACTTTTGCTCAACGCTCCGACTATGCCCTCGGCGGTTCTGGCCACGATGGGAGAGTCGGCCCTATAGGTCCGGGACAAAGCAACCATCTCACTGCCCTCCGAGTCAGTGAGGAGGAAGAAACGGATCGCCACAACGGCCACGGGAGCCGATTTGTCCCGGAAATCCCCATAGAGATCGATGACACTCCCCTCCAACACGTACATCGGTTCCATCCGGCTGCCTGCCGCCGTGACTCGATCGAACAGGCCGGAGTCCGCCAGCCAGTTGCGTGTCTCCTCGGTAAGCATGACTCCCGGCAGAACCAGGAATTGATGGTAGTAATCCGGCTCATATTGGAACTCAGAGACGCGGTACATCAGTTGCTGGGAAGCAAAAGCCTCATCTACGTTGAACCGGCGCACTCGCAGGGTGGTGCTGGTGTGGATCTTGTCTGGCGGCCCGGCACGCGTTACATCGAGAAGGTAGTACTTCCTTTCCACCGTGGCGCCCTGCATGCATCCGGACAACACGAAGATGGACCCCAGCAAAACAAAAGACAAGAGTCGGTGCGGTCGAATACGGATCATTTCAACACCTCCGGCCTCTTGGGCGGTTTGCTGAAGAGAAGCGCCGACGGATTCTGCTCCAGATTGGAGATCAACTCCTTGAGGCTGTCGGCGAGATCCCGTAGATCGTTAAGAACTCGTTCGACGGCGGGCTGTTCGGTGGCAATCAGCCCATTGAAGTGCGACAGAGTCTGGTTGAGTCGGGCTACCGCCTCCGGCACATTTGGTGGTGGGGAAACGCCCTCTGGAGGTTTGAGCAATGCCTGAAGGTACTTGTTCGTCGTTTGCAGCTCGGCCACAAATGCCTGCACCCGCCGGCTGATGGCGGGAACGTTCGCACCCACTACAGCCCGGTTCAGGTCGGTCAGCAGCCGCTCGATGTCGTCATTGATCTTCTTGGCGTCCAGCGCCGAGATCTTTCGATCCGTCTGAGTCAGAAGCTCGCGGGCCTGCCGGCCCAATTGTGGGAGGTCGGTTTCCTCCACCGCCTGATTCAAGGATGCCAGGAACTGCTGGGCGGACGCGTTGACCTGGTTCACATCCAAGGCTTCCAGTTTCTGCTGCCCCGCCCGCAGCAGGCCCTGGGCGTCTCTGCTGAGTTGGGCGATGTTCGCCTCGGTGATCGCGGTGTTCAATGAGGTGAAGAGCTTCTCAAGGCTGTTCGCTAAACCCTTGGCATTGATCTCCTGCAATTGGCTCAGAATCTTGTCGATGGAGCCTTTGAGTGTCGTGAACTCGCTCGGTGCCGAGGGAATGACCGTGTATTTCGGCACCCAGGCGATCTTCTCCACCGGGAACCGGTTCGGATCGAGAAGGTTGAGCTCGAGAAACGCCTGCTGGGTCAAGAGATTGGAAGAAACCCGCGCCCGCAGTCCGCGCGCGACCATCCGCTCCAGGAGAGCTTCGATCCCTAGCGTGTCTCGCTCGGGAGACTTGGACCGGAGGATGCCGCTGACCACGCGAACCCAGGAGGAATACCGGATTCCGGAAAGCGTATTCAGATCCAGCGGGTAGGTATCGCCGACAAACCCGATCTCCTCCACCTGCCCGATGCGCACACCACGAAACTCCACGGGTGAACCTACGCTCAGGCCGGTGATGGATTCCGCAAAGTAGGATTCGACGCGCAGCGTATTCTGCGCGAACAGTCCAACGCCGAACAGAACGATGACCACCACGATCAGGATCACGGCGGCCAGAACGAATAGGCCGATTCGAAAATAGTGCGGCTTCACATCCATCCGGAAACACTCGCCGACATCAGTGTCGATTGAACCGGTTGAAAGATCCTCACGTCAATACGGGCGTACCCAAGCGAGAGTTGAAGAACTGTCGAACCACCGGATTTTCACTCTCGTCGTGCAGCTCCTGGAGGCTTGCCAGCGGCGGACCCGAGACTATTGGGGCGGAAAACATGACGCTGGTTATAGGGAAGTTCCTGCCCTGTGGAGTCGTGAATCGATGTCTTTTCCCAGCACTCCTGCCGGTCGGGCAATCCAATCAGGCTGCCGATATAGACTTGGTCTGCATCACTGCCCGTCTGACTGACCGCCGTTATCACAAGAGGCCTTGCGAGAAGGGAATAGGATGGACTTGGCGCAGCTCTTAATCCAGGTCCAGTGCAAGACGATGTGCACCAGGATCAGAAAAACAAACAGCAATGCCAGAATGAAGTGGATGTTGCCCCAATCATGCCGGTCCAAACCGAAGAGTCGCCTCACTTGAGCACCGCCGGGACCAAGGCCACGCCCTCCACGAAAACCATAGCCATGTCCGCCGCCTGAGCCGGGCGGCAGGACCCATTTCATAACAGCTCCTGTTGCCGCCAATAGAAGCAGGTTCACAAAGGCGATCATGTCAACGACAAGATTTAGCGTTGCCCGTTTCACGGCGGTCATCATTCCACCCGTATTGGTGGCGTCGAACCGATAATCGCGACTCTTGACGAGAAGGCGGTGGGCGACCGGCACTCCACGCCGACAACACCGACCACACAGGTGTGCACTTTCATTCGCGCGATCGTGAACCCGCGCTGCAGCGGGGAATTGTGGTCAGACGACTTGGGCACAAGCGTGCCGGCACGACCGGTGTCGTGCCTACGGCCTCCGGCCGTGACGGTGATGGCCGGGTGGCTCCGGAGCTTCTTCCTCGCCTTCCTCCATGCCATGCTGCGCCATCATCTCTCTCCATTTTTCCTTCATCTTCTCATGCAGGGGACTCTCCATCATTTCCATCATTCGGCGGTGTATCTGTTCGATATCCAGAGGTAGGTCGATCTGCTTGACCAGATTCAATTGGCCGTCGTACTTCATCAGTCGGCCGTTCGCACTGACGATTGCTCCACCGTCTGGGGTCGCCGCGATTCTCACACGCGTCATCCCCGTGGCGACGCCCATGCACATGGGACACATCATCATATGGCCTGTCATTCTGCCTCCGTGCTCCATATCGCACCTTTCCTTTCTGCCGGCGATGAGCTGTTTACCTACAGGTCCTTCTTGATCTCATCAAACTGTTCCTTCGTGATCTCGCCTCGGGTGTAGCGCTTCTTGAGAATGTCCAGCGGCGTCTCATTCGGCAGCGTCCGCCAACCACCTGCCCCCAGACCCCTGACGAGAAGATAGACCAAGGCGACAACAAGAACAAGCATGAGGAGCCACATGACGGCACCCCCGCCCCAAGAGTCCATCATATGCCCGTACCCATCTATGTGGCCGTCATTCACTGGATCGCCCGAGCCCTTTTGAGCGAAAGCGAACGATAACCATGTCAGACTGCCCACTAAGAGCGAGAATCCTTCGATCATCCGCTCGCTCCTTTCGCTCAGTAGAGGAGACAACACCTCACGCTTTGCCTCGCCGGCTGTCGGGCAATCATCCTCTGATAGGGCGGCTGCGACCAAGTCCGCCGAGCCGATTCGCATCAAGGAGATACCCCGAATCTATGACAGTCGGCCAACGTCATAGGGCGACCGTACCACGTATTCCCCCATCCGTGAATGCGGGTTTCCCCTCAAACGGCTCTCGAAAATCACGCAGGCGTGCAGGCAGGATGATCACGAACGAGCCGACTTGCCGACCCGTGTCGAGGCTCGCCACAGAACCACGGCGACCCCGCAGACGGCGCCAAAGACAAACACCGTCAACAGGAAGGACCGTTGGGACGCCAGACCCGGGTGGAGGATTTCGGCTCTGGCAACCGTTCAGGTGCAGGACATAGGCTTCGATGGCGGCGTTCTGTCTCTGTTCCTGTGCATACCACTCGGCCTGCCGCGATAGTCTGAAAACGACAAGTATTCGAGCAAGACACTCAGCAAGTACAAAGACTGCTCCGATCTACCATGGCTTGATGTCTGAATGACGCACCTGACCAGGTGCGCAAGCTATGGGCTTCCTCGCTCTCTCCTGTTTCGTGGCTCATGATTGCCCGCGCTCTCCATGCCTGTGTTGTGCTTGGCACTGGAATTACTCATTTGGCTCCGGTCCGCCGGCGGGGGACGATTTCGCGGAAGTCGAACTGCTGTGCAAGCGGAAGCTGACGACACGATCCGCCAGAGCATCAATCTCTTGATCACCGAGAGAAGAATAGGACGACATCATCGTTCCGGGGTATCCATTCTCGATCACGTGCCGGATTCGCTGAGGCGTCAGGCTGTACTCGGTGAGATTTGGTGGTGGCGGACGAAACTTGGCGGATGTCTGGTTCCCTGTGCCGTCTTTCCCGTGGCAGCGCGAACATGTTTCGTCCCACTCGGCTTGTGCCTTCTGCCGCACCTGCGATGAGACTTGCGCCGGAAGGCGGCCCGGCAGAGAGAATATGTCGTACGTCTTGTTCAGATACCCGGCGACCCGTTCTCGTTGCTGTCGCTCGAAGTAGGTGAAACCAGGCATGGCCGAGCCGGGGACACCGTTGTCCAGGATCGTCATAACGTAGGAACGCTGGGCACGGATCGCCGAGATATCTTCCGGCGGCACGTGAAGGAACTTGGCATCCGGACCGTTCCCCCTGGCGTCTTCGCCGTGGCAGAAGGCACAGCTCTGGCTGTAGATGATCGGCCCCGTATTGTACACCGTATTCATGCGGTCTCGATAATCCGCCAGGGCGGTTTTCTCATACGGCTGGAGTTCTGCCGCGTAACGGGCCGTGGCTTGTTTCAACTGTGCCAGCAGGGGAGAGACCGCTCGATCCTGGAACTCCTGCCGAGTCAGGAGCATCGATGTCAGCAGGGCCAGCAACAGGGGGATCACGGCGGTGTGATTCAAAGGTCCACGGGACCCCATCGCCGTGGCGACCACCCAGATCATCACCGCTGTCAAGCTGATCCCCACACTGAGATACGCGTAGACAACCGGCGGCACCTCCTGCAGGAGAGACCAGTACAGGGCAATCCCAAGAACGACCTGCAGCAGCAGTCCGAGAAGCATCCATCGTAGCAGAGACGCTCGGTACCTTGGGTAGTGACGGGCGACAAAGAAATAGTGGAAAGCTCCGCCGAACACAAGAGCTGCCCCCAGGACGTGAAGGTACCGGAAGATCCAATGCACGGTCAAACGCCAGTCAAAGGCAAAACCGGTATTGAAAATGTCCATCCATCGGTGTGGGTTCTCCACGGCCACAAGTACCGCCACGAAGAACCCAGGCACGCACAGCAGCGTGGTCATGGCCACCGTACCGAAAACCAGATGCAGATAACGGTGGGTGTAGATCCTATGGCCCAGTGAATCAAAGGAGACAAAGGAAACGACCAGAAAACCGATGATCAGAAGCCAGAACGGCGCCAGCAGGACAATGGCGGTGAAGAAGGGAATCGTGAACGCGACCTGGATCAATAGGAGCGGACCGACCCCAAGGACAACCGCCAGGCTCTTGTGTGCGAGGAAGAAGCGCAGGACTTGCTTAGCCCATGACAGTCCATCGAGGTGGCCGTGCCACCAGGCATGGATGAAGTACGACAGCGCGAGAATCGCGGTGCCCAGCATCAGCAGCACGAACAGCAGATGCAGCGTGAACGTGCCGAAGAGAAGCCCGCGCTGGAGACCCTCGGGCAGAGGCACGGGCAGCGTCAGATCGTGAAGGGACTCCATCAGTCTGTCCCCCCCTGTTCCGCCGAAGGATAGCGGGACGGCTCCTCCAGCTCCAACTTGTGTGCGACGAGCTGGTCGAGGAAATGACTCATCTTGGAACGTTCCTCGTCCGTGCCCGAGAACGGAGGCATCCAGGGTACCATTTGCTCCGTTCGGCCCAGGATCACATAGATACCCCGCTCCGTTCGGCCCGCGAAACGATCGCGAATGTCGTTCTTGCCGCCGATGGTGTGGCACGTGCCGCAGTTCTGGGCGAACAGAAAGGCGCCCTCCTGTTCCAAGGTGGCGGTCGGCGCCATCCGCTTGAACCAGTAGGCATTCGGAAGCATGCCCTCCTTCGTGAACAACTCATGCTCGGTGAGCATGATTTCATTGGCATACATGTATCCAGGCATGAGGTATGGACCGCGAATGAACTCCCGCACCCGTTCGTACTCTGCGACGGCGAACAGCACGACCAGGGTGGAGGGGATGATCAGGACACGTGCGGCCGGGACATTCCTGATCAGGGCCGCGAGGATGAGAAGGCCCAGGATGATTCCCCCGCCGATGTGGAAGACCCAAAACCAGCGTATGTTCTCCGCAAAGACCCAGATCAGAATGGATGGCTTGGCATGGGCCTTGAATCCGGGCGGGATGGTGTCGAACCACCACCAGCCGGTAGCGATCATTCCAATCAGGGGGAGGATCAAGATCATCGCGTAGTACGACACGGCCTGCTGTCGGAACGCCTTGGCCCCATCATGAAAGAAGCTGATGTAGAGGATTATGAACAACGCGCCCATCGCAAGCGCAATCGAGAGCCGCCAGCAGAGTTGGGACAGGAAGCTCGGATTGAAGAATGCGAGCCAGAGACTCCTGTTGTGCGGCCAGCCGTCGCTCGTGAGCATGAACGCCAAGATTCCGGTGATCAGAAAGGCCGAAAGCGAGCCGAGGGCGACGTAGCCAAACCCGAGGTGCACGTGGGAGGCTTTCCGGGCCCCCTGCCAGCGATGCCAGGTGAAGTAGTAGACGAGAATCACCACGACTTCCCAGAAGAAGACATTCCACTCGATGAACCAGGGCCAGAAGAACACACGCAGCATGGATCCGATGGCAGGCGGCACCAGGCCGGCTGTAATAAACCAGATGCCCACGCCGGTCACGGCGCCAATTCCGGTGATAATGATAACTGTCGGTTTGATCGCCTCCCAGGCGAGTCTTTCCCACGCTTCGGCCTTTCTCTTGTACCCCAGGTACTCGGCCAGAACGATCATGAAGACCATGCCAATGGCGACACCGTGACTGATGAAGACATGCAAAACGGCGTCGAGTTCGATAATCAAGGGATCGCCGATGACCGGGAACTGGAAGTACGGAAACTGCAAGGGTATGCTCCTGTGGCTACATCTTCCCGGGCACGTGTTCCATTTGTGGCCTGGGGTGGGACAGCACGAAGGCGGCTACGTCCAAGGCCTGAGTCGTCGTGAGATCCGCATTGCCTTTGGGCATGAAGCGGTGCACAAAAGCGGTCAGTACGTTCTCCTGGCCCATGCCGGGACCGGCCGGAAAGGCACCCTCTCCCCAGAGCGGCGGCGCCCCGCTCGGCAACAGGCCCTGACCATTCTGTCCAGGGCAAGGCATGCACTGCGCGAACACCTTACTCCCGGCCTGGGCCTCCGGCTTGTGCTCGCTCTTGATCGGCGCTAATCCCAGCCACGGGACCTTCGCATAGACAGGGACGCCTTTCGAGATCCACTGGTAGTAGGCCAGAATCGCCGTCATGTCGCTGCCGTCTGTCGGCAGGGGCTTGGCATTGAGGTACCGCATGAAACACAGGTTCGTCATCGTTGCCAGGTCCACCGGTTTCTTCACCACGGGATTGATCTTCGGAAAAACCGCCGCGACGCCCACCAGCGAGAGTGTGTCCTTGATCATGCCGGCGTCGAAATGGCAGTTGGTACAATCGAGCTTGTTGCCGACGCGGTCCGGCGCGTACTTGTGCGTCTCGTGCACGATGTTATACCCGCGCTGTACCACGTCCCGCATGTCTTCCGGGGCGTCCGAGAGCTTGGGTGGGCTGAAGGTCAGTTGACTCTGGGCCCCCATCGCCACCATGGCCGCTAACGCGGCCACCAGTAGATAGGTGTCTGTCTTTCTCATGGTGTTTCCTCCGACAATAGGTTGAACGTCTTTCCGCCCAAGGCAATTATTCCTTTGTCGCGTAATGTGGACGTGATTGAGTGGTCACGTAGGCCGCGATGTCCAGAGCCTCGTCGGCCCTCAGATCGGGATTGCCCTTGGGCATGAACGCATGATCGAAGGCAGCGAACGTCTCCAGGTGCGACATGCCCGCACCGTCACTGAACGAGCCACTGCCCCATAGGGGCGGTGCAATCTGTGTGCCCTGACCGTCTTGCCCATGGCAGGAGCTGCACTTGTTCCCAAACAGGGTCTTTCCGTTCGACGCATCCGGCTTGTGCTGGCTCTGGAGATGCTTGAGTCCAAGCCAGGGAACATCGGCGTAGATGGGGATTCCTTTGGATATCCAGTGGTAGTACGCCATGATCGCCTGCATGTCTTTGCCATCCGGCGGCAGTGGTTTGCCGTTGCAGCTCCGCTCGAAGCAATTGTTCGTGCGCTCGACGAGATCGACAGAATAGCCCTCGCGCAAGCCGTACTTGGGGTACTTGGCGGCCACCCCGACAAGGCTGAGTGTCTTCCTGATTGTGCCAGCCTCGAAATGGCAGTTCTTGCAGTCCAGCTTGTTGCCCACGTACTGGGGGACCTCCTTACGCGTATCCATGAGGATTCTGTGGCCACGATTCACCGCTTCCTGCATGTCTTGCGGTGCGTCGCTCAGGGCTGGCGGATTGAACGTCACCTTGTTCGTGCTCTGAGTGACGTGATACTGCTTCAGCGCTTCCGCCGAGGCCGGTGCTGGAATCGGACGAGCTGTCACAAAGGTACTGAAGATCAGCGACACCGCCGCGCCAATGATCGCCACCGTGACAACTACGACGATGGCAAATGACAGGGAGGGAGCCGGCGCCACCCCCTTTCCCTTGCTCGACGGCTGCTCTTCTCCCGGCACGTTCTCGGAAGACCCATGTCGGTCGGGACCGTTGGGCGACAAGCCTCGGTCGTCTGCAGCTTGTCGCTCGCCGGGAGACCCGCCGGCCGACGGGGGAGATCCAGAGCGCGCCGGACTCGTGTCGTCGGGCGCGCCGGAATCCCCTGAGGCGTCCTTGTTGGTTCCCCCGTGATACATGCCTCGGATGGATATCGCCAGAGTAAACGCGATCAGACAGATCAGAAAGAACGTCCGCGGCCGGACGCCGGGCGTCATGATCTTCGCTCGATCCACGCCGTTCAAGCGGAGGATGTAGGCCTCGATCTCGGAGATCATCTCCTGCGTCAGTTTCATGTCGTCTCCGAAGGCTGGCATATACTTCTCCGGATGCGGCCCCTTCGGCAGGGAACCGTGTTGGATGTACCGGTCGACGTTCTCGGCAAACGTAAGCGGATTGTCGCTGTACAAGGCCGTGGCGATCGGGTTCAAGGGCGGCACCTTTCCACGGATCGATCCCGGGTTGTTCACATCGTCCTGGCCGTCCTTACCATGACATTTCAGGCACCACTTGTCGTAGAGCAGCTTGCCATGCATCGGTGCTCCGAGCGTTCCGATCCCGTGACCGGTCTCGCCCACCAGGTAGGCCGCCCTACCCGGAGGTCCCTGCTCGCCGGCGCCCGGCAGATTCGGCTCACCGCTCTTCGAAGGCGCATTTGGTTCAGTGCTCTGGCTGGATGAGGGGGACGAGGATAGGGAACCCGGCTGCGGCTGCGATGAGGTCGATTCTTGTGCACTCGGCGACGACGCCGTCGATGAAGCCCCTCTCTGTCCGGTGCCGGCGCCGAGGCTCTCCAGGTACGCTACCAGTGCCTGGACCTGCGGATCGCTGAGGTTCTTGAAAGCGGGCATTGCCGTCTGCGGATCGTGCGACTTCGGGTCGCGGAGCTGCTGATTAAGCCATTGGCTGGAGCGACCTTTGGTTCCCTCATCTGAAAGGTTCGGGCCGACATTGCCGCCCTGGCCGTTGATGGTGTGACAACTGAGGCACGATTGCGTGCGGGACAATTGCCGGCCCTGGGCCACCAGCGCGGAGAGTGCCTGGTTACCGGGGCCCTCCTGACTCCCTGGCGACGGGTCATTCGGTCCGTTTCTCTCACGCGGTGGAGAGGTCGGGGACGTCGTCCCTCCGCTGCCGCCGAGGCTTTCCAGGAAGTCCACGAGATCGTTCACCTGCTGAGCGCTGAGGCTATCGAACGCCGGCATTTGCGTCGAAGGGTCGTGCGCTTTCGGATCACGAATCTGCTGGGCCAGCCAATGGCGCGACAGGCCCTGCGCACCGATGTTGGACAGGTTCGGCCCGATGTTGCCTCCCTGGCCATGCACGGTGTGACATGCGACACATCCCTGACTGGCAAAGAGCTTGGCGCCGGCCTTCACACCGGGTGCAGCCGACGATGAGACCGTCACGGATGCGGTGGCCGCCGCGCCGGGTTTGCTGAGGTATCCCAGATACGTGTAGGTGAGAACCCATCCAATCAAAACAACCGCCCCGAACATGGCGATGGGCCGGCGGAACGGATTCCGCTTCTTCCTGCGGTCATAGAGCGGTAGGAGAAATATGATCAGAAACAGCACCAAAGGAACGCCCACTGTCCCGACCGGCTCCCAGCGTCCCTTGAAAAGCTTGAGAAACTGGTAGAGGAACAGGAATTGCCATTCCGGCTTGGGTGTAATGATGTTGTCGATGGGGTCAGCCGGCCCGGTGATGGGGGCTCGCCAGAATGCGCTCAACCCCACGAGAGTGAGGAAAATGATGCCGAT
Organism: Planctomycetota bacterium; assembly: GCA_023481165.1. Classification (GTDB taxonomy): domain Bacteria; phylum Planctomycetota; class Phycisphaerae; order Sedimentisphaerales; family Anaerobacaceae; genus PLanc-01. The sequence continues at coordinate 10,684 of JAMCWO010000211.1, forward strand.
GACGATCAAGTCCTTGACCATCTGGTCCGGCCAGAACCACCCCGACTTCTTCCGCTTCTCTTCCTTCCACGGACCGACGCTTCCGTATTGGCGAAAGGCGACCAGATGTGCGATGATCAAAGCGGCCAGTATGCCCGGCAGAATCGCGATGTGCATGATGAAGAACCGCGACAGCGTCTCCTGACTCATGGCGGCTCCGCCCCGCATCAACTCTTTGAGGAAGAAACCGATGGCCGGGATGGTCCCGGCGATGCTCGTCCCCACCTCGGCCGCCCAATAGCCCAGCTCATCCCAGGGCAAGAGCGCACCGGTGAACGATAGCGCGATCACGGTAAAGAACAGCAGCGCACCGATCAGCCAGATCAACTGGCGCGGGTACTTGTAAGCCCCCCAGACAAAGACGCGCAGCATGTGCAGAAAGACCAGAACGATGAACACATTGCTGCCCCAGCCGTGCAGGCCGTGGACGAGCCATCCGAAAGGCACGTGCTGGCGAATGTACATGACGCTCTGATAGGCGTGATCCGTCGTCGGGACGTACCAGAACATCTGCCAGATACCCGTGACGATCTGAATCACGAAGATGAACAGGGTGGCCGCCCCCAGGCTGTACCAGAAGGAATCCCCTCCCGGGATCTTCTCTTCCAGGCTCCAGCGCAGTACTTGGCGGATGGGCCAGCGGTCGGCAACCCATTGGCCGATTCCCAGTTTCATGGCATCTTCTCTTACCCTATCCTTATCTTCTGAGGAATGCCGACACGGAACAGCTCCCACTTGACGTAGAGATCGCCCTTCTCGATCTTATGGGGGAGTGTATCCAGACCACGCGGCGCGGGCCCGCCGAGGAGCTTGCCGTCGAGGGAGAACACACTCCCGTGGCAGGGACAGATGAACTTGTGCGCCTGAGAGTACCAGTTGTAATGACAGCCCAGGTGGGGGCAGATCGGGGAAAAGACGGTAACCTCCGTATCGGAGTGCTTGATGACCCATACATCCTGGGTGGTCTTCCCGTGAAGATACTCGGTTTGCCTCGGCATCTCAAAGAGGGGGGATACAGGCTCACCCTGAGGGAACGACGACATGGACCCCACTTTGGTAAACGTCGCCTTAGGGAGTCGATACATTGTGCCCACCACACTCTGCACGAGGGGCCAGCCAAGCAGCGCCACCAGGGGAGCTGTCAGAATACCGACGAGACGTTTCAGAAACCGGCGTCGCGTGCTGTCGGTCTGCCCAGGACAGTGGTGTCCGCAACCACCTTCGCGTGATTGTGGTCCTTCCTTCTCCGCCATGATACCTCCTGGGTCACACACCTGTCCTTGCGGCCGGCTACGGGACGGTCAGCCGCACCGTGCGTGCGCCATGGTTCAGTTGCTCGCTTGGAGAAACGTGAGGATCTTCTGCTGCTCCTCCCCGGTAAGCGGGACGCGTACCCGCATGTGGTGAACCGCCACGGTCCATTGGGCATCACTGTACTCCGAGGGCGGCCGGAGATTGTGACATTGCCCGCAGCGCCGGGCCCACATTTCCCCTCCGGCTGCCACGACGGAAGCCGCTACCGCGGGTACCGCCTGGCCACCGGCTTCTGGCGGTCGGGCGACATGACCTTTACCGGTCGGTGATCCGGGCGCCGTCGAGAGGGTCAGCAGGTAGTCCACCAAATCGTTGACTTGCTCGTCCGACAAGGAGCCATAGGCGGACATGATCGTTTGCGGATCGTTGGCCTTGGGCGTGCGAATCTGCGTGGTGAGCCACGAACGAGAATGGCCTTTGGCTGCTTCATCGGAGAGATCGGGTCCGACACGCCCGCCCTGACCGTTGACCATGTGGCAGGCCGTACACCCGAGCGTGTCAAAGAGTTGTTTGCCTCGTTTGACACTGGCCGACGATGGGCCACTATTGGCGGCCACGGTTTCTATACGCGGTTGCGCCTGATCTGTCGGGTCTCGAGCAGTGCCGGCAGGCCCATCACGGGTACCGGGGCAACCGGCAAACCCTGCACCTATTACCAGCACAGTGACGAGCCACCGCACCGGCCGCCAACAATTCCAATCGCTCAGAGTCATGGTAACCTCCTGTTCAGAAACCGGTGGCGAACTGCAGCGCGAACACGTTTTGAGCACCCTCCCCGTGCGCGAGCGCATAGGCGATTTTCAGAACGGTTCGGGGTGTGATCCAGTAGTCGATGCCGGGCGTCCACTGTTCCCGGGTGCCGGCTCCGGGCGCCGCCGAGGGGATGTCCAGCCGGTCATACCGCAGTGCGAATTCGAAGTTCCGGAGCACTCTTTCCGCCACCTTGGTCGGCCGGTAGGCCACTTCGGCGTACCCGCCGTTACGGTTGTTCTCAAAGCGCAGCGGGCCAAACCCCAGTGCTCCCGTGGGATCGTAGGTGGCCTCCCCCAGGAGCGACCACACCCAGCCGGCTCGTGCCGTAAGCTGCCCCTTGATCTGCTCGACCTGGGCGACATAGTTGAGGTCCACTCCGTGCAATTGAGAGTGGACGGTCTCAAACCCGTCCGGACTCGGTCGGGAGAACTCGAACGAGTAGCCGACCTCCAACTCCGGTACGGGCAGATACCCCACCCGGAAACCCAGGGCTTTGTTATTGTTGAGGTCGTTGAAGTTGTCGAAATTCAGACTGCCGGCACCAGCGGGGTCCTGAGTGATCAGCGCCGGGCCATTCGTGAGGAAGACCGCGTAGTTGAACTGGGCTCTTCCCCAGGGCACCGCGCCGGTCAGGAAGGCACCGACGCCTGAGTCCGGGGCAATCCCGCCGTCCGCGTACACCAGCGGATCGAAGGGCAGCTTGTTGATCCAGCTTGGGTCCAGGTGGTTGTGATAGGCTGTGAACGGGACCGTGAACTTCCCCGCTCCCACCAGGGCCCAGTCGGTGAGAAGATAAGTCAGATACGCCGAATCCAATTCCACATCGGTCGAGGAACCTTCCCCGTTTTGGTCCGGGCCCGAGAGCGCCAATTCCAGCCCGCCCTCAAAGAACAACCGCTCATTCAACTGCCAGAGCAGCATGGGATTGAATTCCGCCGTGAAGGTGCTGGGCGCACCTTGCGGATTGAAGAAACCTGCCGACGCATCGCCTGCAATCAGCATTTTCGTATCGCCCAAACCCGATCCCTCGGCAATCGCCAGTGTTCTACCTAGTTTCTCGTTCAAAGATCTGCTCCCGTTCCCCTCGCCCGAGGGCGCCTGCGGCGTTGCGACTTCGGTCTGTGCCGGCAGGCGGGCTTTCACCTCTTCCAACTCCTTCTTCAGAGCATCATATTCCTTTCTGGAGACGTAGCCGCCTTCGTTTGGCTCTTGTGCTTCCGAGGCCGACGCCACCAGCGCGAGAAACACGGCTCCACTGAGAATCAGACGTCCGGTTTGCATAACACCTCCCCTTCGCATGACGTGCATCTGCAAAGACTCTCAGAGCACGGCTGTGAGGCAACGTAGCCCGTTCCCGTAGGGAAAAGCCATGAGGAAGATACTGGGTCTTGGACCGGTGATTGCTTACGGGTGTCAGATTCAACAAGACCGATGACCTGCCCTACGGATGGTGGGCGCGGGGCGAGCGGAGGTCGTTGGCAAAGATCCGCTCACTGACCTGGCCGTCATCCGGGTCAGAGGCCGAGATAGCCTGCCGGTACTGCCATTTGGCGATTCGGACAAACTGCAGGTCGGAGACTGGGTCATCGCGATCGGGCAGCCCTTCGAACTAAGCCACACTGTAACCTCCGGCATCATCAGCGCCCTGGGCAGAAGCAACATCGACCTGGCAACCTACGAGGATTTCATCCAGACCGATGCCGCCATCAATCCGGGCAACTCGGGCGGGCCGCTGGTCGACCTCAATGGCCAAGCCGTGGGCGTCAATACGGCTATCCTCGGCAGCCAAGGCAATATCGGCATCGGGTTCGCCATTCCGGCCAACATCGCCAAGAACGTCTATGAGCAAATCCGCAAGAACGGCAAGGTCATCCGGAGTTTCCTGGGCGTCAGTATCCAGGATTTGACACCGGACCTGACGCAGGCGTTTGGCTTGCCTGCGGACACACAAGCGGAGTCCTTATTTCGCACGTCGCTGAGGCATCACCGGCTGGGGCCGCCGGGTTGCAGCAGGATGATGTCATCGTACAGTTTGATGGCAAGCCGGTCCTCACCGCCGGGGCGTTTCAGACCCAGGTGTCCCTGTTCCAGCCCGGAACCAAAGTCTCCGTGGTCGTGCTGCGAAACGGCGTCAAACAGAGTCTCACCGTGGAGTTGGGGACGCGGGTGAAGGCCAGAGCATCCAAGCCGACCCCTCAACCCACCCTGGAGGTCGCCGGGATGGCCGTGCAGAACCTCAGCCAGGACTTGGCCAAGCAACTCAACTACCAAGGTGCGACGGGCGTGGTTGTCGTTGCAGTGGCTCAGGACTCGATGGCAGGGCTCTCGGGACTCGGCCCGGGCATGCTGATCCAGACGGTCAACCGTCAACCGATCAAGAACCTGCAGGAGTTTGAGACTGCGCTCAAGGCGGCCGCCCAGAAGCCGCCGATCCTCTTTCTCGTGAACAATCAGGGAGTCTACCGGTACATCGTGCTTGCCACACCGCAATAGTAGAGAGGTGCGAACATGAAACGTGACGCTTTACTGGTCTGCGTGATAATCGTGGTCCTGGCGCTGTGCCCGCTCTTGCCGGCCGTAGAGGTCGCTTCCGACGTGTCACGGGCTACACTGGACAACGGTCTGCGCGTGATCGTCGTGCGTAATACGCTGGCCCCGGTGGCGACGACCGTCATGAACTATCTGGTCGGGTCGAACGAGGCGCCGCCCGGCTTTCCGGGGACCGCTCATGCCCAGGAACACATGATGTTCCGCGGCAGTCCCGGCTTGACGGCCGGTCAACTGGCAGACATCACCGCCTCGATGGGCGGCATGTTCAACGCCGACACCCAGCAGACGGTGACCCAGTACTTCTTCACCGTCCCGGCCGACGACCTTGATGTGGCCCTGCGCATCGAGTTGATCCGCATGAGGGGTGTGCTCGACAGTG
>JAMCWO010000034.1 GCA_023481165.1 Planctomycetota bacterium
CGATCAGCACGCCCGGCATGATGAAAAAGTCTGAGAAAGGCAGGAACCATTGACATGACGACCATACACCCAACGGCCGTAGTCGAAAAGGACGTGCAGTTGGCCCAGGACGTGGTCATCGGACCGTATTGCGTCATCGGCAGCGGAGTCTCCCTCGGCCCCGGAACCGTCCTCGATGCCCGGGTGGTCATCACCGGCAAGGTCACCATCGGCCGGGAGAACCACTTCTATCCGAACGTCGTGATCGGCTGCTGCCCGCAGGTCCTCGGGATGGACACGAATTCGAAGATGGGAGCCATCGTGATCGGGGATCGGAATGCCCTTCGGGAGAACGTCACGATCCATCCGAGCCGGTACGAGGGCCAGGTGACCCGGCTCGGCAGCGACGGTCTGCTGATGGTGGGCACCCACCTCGGCCATGATTGTATCGTCGAAGACAAGGTGGTCTTGAGCAACTATGTTCAGATCGCCGGTCACGTCAAGATCGAGACCGGCGCCTGGTTCAGCGGCTTGGCGGCCTCCCACCAGTTCGTCACGATCGGGCGCTGGTCCTACATTGCGGCTCTGACGGGCCTCAACCACGACGTGCCGCCGTTCCTGGTTGTCAGCGGGCACTATCCGCCCCGGGTGCGCGGCGTCAACAAGCGCGGCCTCCTGCGCGCCGGGCTCAACGAGCAGCAGCAGGAGCATATCCATGAGGCGTATCGGCGGCTGTACCGCCAGGGTGGCCCGCTGTTGAGCAACGCCGAGGCCCTGGCGCACGAGGATGGGCTGGATGAGAACGTGCGGGCCATGGTGGATGTCATCTTCCGAAGCAATCAGCACAAGTTCGGCCGGTATCGGGAAAGCCTGCGAGCCTAGGGAAGTGAGAAGTGTGACGTTTGATTTTTGATTGAGGAGAGCATCGCGTCGCGCCGCCGAAATCAACAATCAACAATCAGAGATCGAACTTCGATGGCAGCAACGTGAGGGATCATGAGTGGCAGGATTCGTACGGCGGTGGTCGGCGCGGGCAAAATGGGCTCGATCCACGCCAAGGTCTACAGCCAATTGGCCGAGAGTGAGTTGGTCGCCATCGTGGATGCCGATCCGGCCAAGGCGGCCCAACTCGCCCAGCAGCATGGCTGCCCCGCCTGCACGGACTGCGCCGAGATCCTGGACAAGGTCGACGCGGTCACGATCGCCACGCCCACGACGACGCACCTGCACTTGGCCAGGCCCTTCCTCCGAAATCGCATCCCGGTGCTGATCGAAAAGCCGCTGGCCTCGAGTGTCCGCGAGGGCCGCAAGATTGTCTCCTTGGCCCGGCGCTACGATACCGTGGTGGCCGTGGGGCACTCGGAGCGCTGCAACCCGGTTGTGCAGGCGATGAAGCGGTTCAGCATTGAGCCGAAGTTCATCGAGGCGCACCGCGTCAGCCCGTATCCCTTCCGCTCCACCGACGTCGGCGTGGTCCTGGACATCATGATTCACGACATCGACATCGTCCTGTCGCTGGCGAACAGCAAGGTGCGGCGGGTCGACGCCGTCGGGGTCAATGTCATCGACGGCAGCGAGGACATCTGCAACGCCCGGATCCTGTTCGACAACGGCTGCATCGCCAATCTCACCGCCTCCCGCCTGGCCCTCAAGACGGAGCGGCGGGTCCACGTCTTCACCCGCCAGGCGTACCTGAGCGTCGATTATCTCAAGAAGACCGGCATCGTCATCAAGGCCGACCCGAACAAGAACGTCGTCGAATGGATCCGCCAGCAGCGGCAGCGCGGCGACTTCAATCCGGCCAGCGTCAATTGGCTCGACCTGTTGCATATCGAGCCGCTCGAAATCGACGACAAGGAGCCCATCCGCCTGGAGCAGGAGGCTTTCCTGCGGGCCGTGCGGGACCGCGCCTTCACGCCGGAAGTCAGCGCTGAGGAGGGCCTCGCGGCTCTGCGCTGCGCCCAACAGATCCTCCGCGCCATCAAGAAGCACAGGTGGCGTTGAGGAAGTGGGATGTGTGATGGTTGATTGGGCGGGCCGGCACCCTCCAGTCAACCATCACACAGCAAACATCATACATCAATTCTTCGGCAGGGCGTTGCGGCGGGCCTTGCGCATCAGGTCGTGGACCCAGTCCTCGAAGTAGAGCGGGTAGAGGTTCATCTTCTCGCTGGCCAACTGGATGCCCCGGCGCGAAAGCAAAGCCTTGAATTGCTCCTCCTTGCCGGGGAACTGCTCCGCGAGTCTTTTCTTGTAGAGGTGCCGGAGCAGGCGCAGGCGCTTCTTGCGGGTCTCCTCATCCTTGTCCACCGCGCGGAAGAACTGGCGGACCGCGCCCACCTTGGTTGTCTCGCGGCGGAAATAGGGGGCCCATCTCCTGGGAATGGCGTCCGAGATGACGAACTCGTCGTCGAGTGCCTGGAGCTGAATCTCGCTCGGCTCGTAGTGGAGAAAGGGGTCGAAGAAGAAGACCGCCGGATGAAAGTCCACGCGCTGGGAGGCCAGGTACGGGACGAACAGGTCCACCACGTGGCCGTCCTGGAACAGGTTTACCGGGCCGTCGCCGATGCAGATACTGTAGCACAACTTGTTGAAGTCCCGGCGGTTGTAGCCGACGATCGCGTTGAAAGACCGGCGCAGCCGGGGCAGAGTGACGCGGCGGACGTCGAAGATAATCACACGCGAGGAGATCGTCTCCTGGGCCATCATCTCAACCTCTTCCAGGGCACGGCGGACCTCGGTTGCCCGCGGGCAGATCAAGGCATATCGTTTCAGCCGCCGGTCCGAGCCGATCCTCTCGCACAAATCCGTTGCCAGCACGGGATCGATCGTCAGGATGTGGATCTGGCCGCGTCGCCGGGGGTGGGTCAGAATATCCTGCCTGTTATCGATGAGATGATAGGTATCTTCTTCCACCTTCTCTTGCCTTCTTACCGCACCGCGAAACAAACCATCCAGCCTCCATACGCCGGGCTCGCCCACCTGTTCGGACCGGTGGGCCGGTCAGTATACAGCCTGGCCGTCCGAATGCGAACACGAAATCCCGCCTCCGCAACCAGTCCCAAAGGAGGCAGCCGGCTCTTCTCCGGGGGGCAGCGGATCGAACGAATTCCGTTCTACCCATCGACCAGTTCGTGTCGTCTTTTGGCGCGGGCGGCCTCCAGGGCGGCCAGCAGGGGTGGGAGCTTCAGCGTCGTCTTGTAGACCAGGACGTGGCCGGTGATCGAGGCGCCCTCTCGAAGCGAGCTTTCCGGCACGGCCAGCAGAATCCGGTGCCGGCGAAACTGGCGCAGGGTCTCGCGTTTGAGGGCCAGGTACTCCGGTGTCCAGAAGCCGACAATCTCCAGGAAGACTTCCGTGCCATCTCCGTGCCGGAAGGTGAAGTCCGGGACGAAGGTCTTTTGGTGTTCGTGAAGAATGTCGCCCTCGCGGATCAGTTGCCAGCCGTCCCGCACCGGGCCGAACTTGTCGGCGAGGGACTGCTCCAGAGAGGAGTCGAATTCCTCCGGCGGCGGCAGATGACTGGTGAAGCGGTCCGCCTCGGAGAGGGTGAGCTTCGCCGCCGTCTTCCAGGGCGTCCGCAGGATCGCTTCCATCTTCCAGCCTTTGCAGGTCAGCAGCGCCGGCAGGAATCGCGCGAAGTTCACACCGTAACGCCGGGTCTCGCGCAGAACCGACGCCGGGCCGGTGAAGGTGATCCGATAAGTAGCATGGGCATCCTGCCCATGAGTAGCACGGGCATCTTGCCCGTGGATGCCTTTGACAGTCATGGGCGGGACGCCCGTGCCACGGACAATCTCGTGCAGCAACTTCGCCAGCTTGGCGTAGCGCACGATCGTCTTGAGGTCCCGCGTGGCGGTCACGGTCAGGCTCTCGGCCCGATACAGGCAGGCCTGAAGCTGAGCGACGTTGTAGCGGGACAGGAACGCCGCCGCATCCGGGTAGCCGGTGAATTCCTCAAGCCGCTGATAAGCTATGACATCCGCATAGAGGCCCTGCTCGATCATCTCCCATGGTGCGCCAAGTTCCTCGGCCAATTGGCTCTTGGCCGCTCCTTCCTCGTGCTCAAAGAGCCGGTCGGGCGCTTGCACGAGCGGATGCAGGCGGGCCGCCTTGGAGAATACGTCCAATCGCAGCTTCGCCGCCTTGCCGGAGGTGTCGGCCTGGAAGATGCCGGCGTCGTCGAGCAACTTGCAGAAGGCCTCGATCCGGCGAATCGGGCAGTCGGGCTCATCGGCGAAGATCGCCTCAACCTGTCGATGCAGCTCGCGGCGCTGCCGGCCGATTCCCTCCCGGTAGATCGCGAGCATCTTCCCGGCGTACTCGAGGTAATGCCGATGCGTGTTCTGCGTCAGGCGGTCGGGGATGGCCCTCCCGGCTCTATACTCGACGATGGACTGTTCGCTCGTAAGCATCGCTTTGCCGCCTCTTGCGGGAGCGTTCGACCTCTTTCGTGTCCTCGCAGACAACTTCGTACAGTGTGGCCCGGCTGCTGCCGCTCTTGCGCAGGACGCGCCCGAGCCGCTGCGTGGCCTGGCGCGTCGAGGCCTGCCCACCGATGACCACGGCCACCTTGGCCTCAGGGACATCCACGCCTTCGTCGAGCACGCGATTGGCCACGAGGACGGTGAACGCGCCCCTGGCGAAGCCCTCCAGCACAGCCAGCCGCTCGCGCTTGGGCGTGTGGGAGAGAATCGTCGGCACGAGGAACCGCTTCGAGACCTCGACGGCCATCGCGTTCGAGCCCGCGAAGACGAGAATCTGCTGGCCGTAATGCAGCCGGAAGATGTCCTCCAGCACGCGGAGCTTCTCGGCCGCGCGATCTTCGACGGACTTCTTGAGATAGTACGCCTTCTGCGCGTGCCGCGCCTGCGGGTCCTTGCCGGTCTCCTTGCACAGGTCCTGCCACGTGTAGCCCGGCATCTCCTTGCGGCGCGCGGCGAGGAAGTGCCGGACGACCCGGCTGCACTGGTCATACGTCGCCTGCTCTCGCTCGTCGAGCGCGACCGGCACACGCACCACGTCATAGTCCGCCAGCGTCGAGCCGCGCACCTGCTGGAACGGTAGCCGGTAAGCCACCGGCCCGATGAGCCAGTCCAAGTCCGCCTCGCAACCATCGGACCGCTCCGGCGTCGCGGTCAGTCCCAGCCGCATCGTCGCGGTACTGAGGATCGCGGCCTCGCGCCGGCACTTGCCCGGCAGATGGTGCTCCTCATCGAAAATCAGCAACCCGAACCCCGCCCCCATTTTGTCCATGTGGATATAGGCGCTGTCATACGTGGTCACCGTGACCGGCTTGATATCGAACGTGTTATCACCCACGATCCCCGCGTCATACCCGAACGCTGCGAGGATCCGCCGATGCCATTGATACATCAGATCCCGCACCGGCGCTACGACCAAAGTCGCCACCTGTGTCTCGGCCATGGTGGCGAAGGCAACTTCCGTCTTGCCGGTCCCGGCCGGCATGATGATCTGCCCGCGCCGGCCGCCTTTGGTCCACGCCGCCAGCGCCTCCTTCTGCTCCGCCCGCAGCTCCGGCAAATCCTGCTTCGGCCAAGCCACGCTCACAGGCTTGGCCACGTCATCCCGAAAACCCGCCCCGAAGCGCCGGCTCAGCGCCGTCCGTCCGGACAGGTAGTGAATCGCCTCGCACCGCCACGCCCCCACGCGCGCATCCCACCTCCAAACGGACGGCTCCGCCCCGCTGGAAATCTCTCGCGGCTGCGGCCCGGTCAGTAAGAGCGTGCCGCGATCGAACGAAAGCGTGATTGGTTGTTGCGGATTACGATCCATCATCGGCATTGATAATAACAAGGCGGCCCGCCTTTCGCCACGCCCAATGCAGACGCATCGACTTACGCTCCGGGTGGCAGCGTCAAAGGCTCCGCCTTTGGCGATGGTGAATGAATTGTGCGAAAGACCATCGCCAAGGCCTACCGGCCTTGACGCTGCCACCCGGAAAGCCGCCCATTTCCGGCGCGCCGTCTCAATGGCCTGTGTCTTTGCCAGCACTCGCTGTCTGTTGGGGACGCCGTCCCCAAACCCCTGAGGTTTTTCGCTTTGAGCCAATGGCATGAGAGAACGGCAACGCCGCATACGTGCTCTGTTGTCAACCAAAAGTACCATGCCTTACTACCATGCTGCTGGCGCAAAGCGATGAACCTCGCCCCGAAGGGGCGGATATGACGGCCCCCTTTCTCCTTGGTATTTGATTCTATGTCTGGTCGTGGCCATAATGGCACCGAGAAGACTGTGCCGTCGTTGTTCGCGGTGGCGTGGCGGCGTTCGCCAGGACGTGCAGACGGAAGTGCTATTGGGTCGAGAAGTGAGCGAGCGGACATGAAGAGACTGAGACTGTCATCGTTGCTTACCATTATCCTCACAGGCGCATCGTGTGCGTGGTTGTCCGGGTGTGCGAACTGGGGACGCATTACGAGCAGTGACATGGACATCAATAGTGGAGACTATCGGTACCAAGAGTATCGGGGGGACCGGCTGGTCAAGACCGTGATCACTGAATCTGCGCTATCGAAGGAAGCTCGCAGGCTGGGGATCCTCCTTCCGGTGGAGCGTCGATGGATGCCTATGGATCGAAATCGACCGGGAAGACTCTATGAGGACTACGTGTATGGCTTCCTGACGAACGTGTGCAATGAGTTGCTGATGATCCTGGCCAAGACCAATACCCCGGACGACGAGCGGCGTTTGATCTTGGAGAAATTCCTGGTGATGCTGCGCACGGATGATCCATTTCGGGTGATGGATGAAGGCCGGTTTCTTGTCTTGGACATCGGCGGCAAACATGGTGTGCACATTTACGATGCTCAGGTCGAGAGGCAGCTCAGAGAAATGCGCAGCAAGAAGCAATCTCAGACGGCGGCTCCTTGAGCGGCTCCGGCAGGCGTCATGTGGGCTGACGGGCTTCGAAGCAGAGAGTGAGTTGAGTCATGGAGAAAGGTCATGAACGAGCAATATGATCGCAAGCGGTTTTTGAAGGTCGGAGCGGCGACAACGGCGGCGTGGGCTATGGGTCGCGAGACGTTCGCTGGCGGTGTCTCCGATGTGAAGCCGATGGAGAAGGTACGGGTCGGACTGGTGGGGGTTGGCGCGCGCGGGACGGTGCTGCTGAAGGTCCTGCTGGATCTGGAAGGGGTCGAGGTCAAGGCGGTCTGCGACGTCATTGGAGATCGTGTGGTCAAGGGGCAGAAGCTGGTGACTGCCGCCGGGAAGGCCCAGCCGACCGGCTACTCGCGCGGCGAGACCGATTTCCGACGGCTGTGCGAGACCGAGGACTTGGACCTTGTCATCAACGCGGTCCGGCCGTGGAAGTGGCACGTGCCGATCTGTGTCGCGGCCATGAACGCCGGCAAGCATACGGCCACCGAGGTCCCCGCCTCCGAGACCATCGAGGGGTGCTGGCAACTGGTCGAGACGGCGGAGAAGACGCACAAGTATTGCGTGATCCTCGAGAATTGCTGCTACTTCCGCAACGTGATGCTGGTCCACAACATGCTGCGCCAGGGCGTCTTCGGCGAACTGCGCCACTGCGAGGCGGGCTATCAGCACTACGTGGGCGACCTCGCCACGCTCGGGCGCGTGCGGGACGACAAGGTCCGCCCGGCCAATGCTTATCCGACGCACCCGCTCGGACCGGTCGCCCAGTGGCTGGACATCAATCGCGGCAACCGCTTCGATTACCTCGTCTCCATGAGCGCGGGCGCGACGCGGGGCAGCCAGGATGCCGACATCAACACCAGCCTCCTGCGGACCGTCAACGGCCAGACGGTGACGCTCTACTACGATACCAAGCTGCCGAGGCCCTACGACCTGATCTATCGCGTGCAGGGCACCAAGGGCATCTACTCGGCGACGCTGGAGCAGATCTACATCGAGGGCCGCAGCCCCAAGAGCGTCACCTGGGAGCCGATGGACGCCTACTACAAGGAGTTCGAGAATCCGCTCTGGAAGGCCTGGGGCGAAAAGGCCCTGTCGCAGGGCGGTCACGGCGGCGCCGACTGGATGGAGCTCTACCGCCTGATCAAGGCCCTGCGGACCGGCGCGGTCCCGGACATCGACGTCTACGACGCCGCCACCTGGAGCTGCATCACCGAGTTGAGCGAGAAATCCGTCGCCACCCGCAGCCGCCCCCAGGACTTCCCCGACTTCACCAAAGGCCGCTGGAAAACGACACCACCTATAGGGATTATCGGAGTGTAAACCATAGCAGCGACCAAGTGCTGTAGGATGAAAAACAGAGATGGGATCTTTGGTCGATTGGGAAAGGAGATGGGATGAATCGACGGGAGCTTGTGAAGCGTGGTTTTGTAGTAGGGGCATCATTGACTCTTGCCTCCGCGGCGCCCTCGGCGGGGCAGGGGACGCGCGGGCGGATCATTGACGCGCATTGTCACGCAGGTCATGGGCTCAACTTTGGCAAGGATAATCCGCCGAGCGATCCGTGGACGACGTACAACGATCCGCAATGGACGCTCCGGCGGATGGAGGAAGTGGGCATCGATCAGACCATCATCTTTCCCATCAACAACACGACCTTCCAAAAGGCCAACGAGGAGATCGCCGGCTACGTGAAGAAGTGGCCGGCGAAATTCATCGGCTTCGCCAAGCATGATGCCAAGACCGAGGCGGGACAAATCCGCGCTCTGCTGCGGCACGAGGTGCGCGATCTCGGGCTCAAGGGGCTCAAGCTCCACGGTGTGCCTTCGCAGGAGATGGTGGAAGCGGCGGCGGAGGTGGGCATTCCGATTCTCTATCACCCGCCCACCGTGGAGGCGAGTCTGGAAGTGGTCCGCGCGCATCCCAAGGTGTCCTTCATTCTGGCGCACCTGGGCTGCTTCGCCTCGCAGAATTGGCGCCAGCATGTGCGCGCGATTGCGGCAGCCCGGCAGATTCCCAACCTGTATCTGGACACATCGTCCGTGGTCTTCGTGGACTACCTGGAACAGGCGGCCCGTGAGTTGCCGGCTGAGAAGCTGATCTTCGGCTCCGATGGTCCGCTCGTGGATGTCCGGGTCGAGCTGTATAAGATCCGCCTGCTCAAGCTGCCGCCGGAGAAAGAGGCCCTCGTCCTGAGCGGCAACATCCGCCGGCTGCTCGGCCTGTGAAATGTGTCTGCCGTAGGGGCAGGCCCCCGTGCCTGCCCTTGCGTAGGGCAACCACAGGGGGTTGTCCCTACGAATACGCCTGCGGAAGAAGCTGTGGAATAGACGGCGTGTCCCGGCGACTACTGTGACGTGAGGGCGGTCTGCTCGCCCGGTTCAAGACCAACGGGATTGCGTTAGGAGTTTCGGCCGATGCGGAAACGGCGTGGTGGCATCCTCAGTCTGCTGATGATAGTTTCGCTAAGGGTCTTCTGTTCACCAGCCTCGGCCGAGCCGAATCGCCTGCAACACGAATTCCGGGCCGAGACGGGCATTTCCCCGGAGATGGGACGGGTGATCGATGCCCAGCGCGCCGCCCTTGGGGGGAAGATGCGAAAGAACAAGATTCCGGGTGTGGCGGTGGCCTTGGTCGATCGGGAGCGGATTCTCTGGGCCGCCGGGTTTGGGTACACGGACACGGACAACAGGACGCCCGTCACGCCGGAGACGATCTTCAGTATTCAGTCGATGTCCAAGACGTTCACCGCCACGGCGGTGCTGTTTGCCGTCCAGGATGGGCTGCTCGACTTGGATGCTCCGATCACGATGTACCTGCCCGAGTTCACGGTCCAGAGCCGGTTCGAGGAGCACCCGGAGCGGAAAATCACCCTGCGGCACCTGTTAAGTCACACGGCCGGTTTCACGCACGAGGCCCCCGTCGGCAACAACTTCGAGACGCCGTCGCCCTCGTTCGAGGAGCACGTGCGCAGCATCTCCCGGACCTGGCTGAAGTTCCCGGTGGGCACCCAGTCGAGCTACTCCAATCTGGGCATCGATCTGGCAGGGTACATCGTGCAGCGCGTCGCGAAGAAACCACTGGCCCGGTACATGCGCGAGAAGGTCTTCGATCCTCTGGACATGCCCCATAGCTCGATGGATATGGACGCGATCAAAGCCAATCCCGATCGGGCGATCGGCCATTCCTCCGGGATCAAGAAGCTTCCCCTTGAAGTCCCCATGCTGGCGGCGGGCGGCGTGTACACGAACGCGATGGAGTTGTGCCGGTTCGTTCAGTTCCACCTGCATCGCGGCCGGGTGGGCGGCCCGCGCCTGCTGGAGGAGCGGCTGCTCGACCGGATGTATGGCCGGCCGACCGGTCCGACGCTGGGCCTCGGCCGCGGCGACAAGCACGACAGCTACTTCCTCATGCATGGCGGCGGGGGGTTCGGATTCCTGTCGCTCATGATCTGGTATCCCGAATACGGCATCGGCGCGGTCGAGTTGACCAACTCCGCGAGCCATTCGATTCAGGGACAAATCTGCAACCAACTTCTTGACGAGATTATCCAGAAGGGGCTCGTGCCCAAACGGGCCGAGGCACACCGCGAGGCTTCCTCTGCGCCGGCCCAACCGCCGGCCCCGCCGGAGCCGGTCTTCACGCCGACGCCTTACAAGGCCGAGTGGGGCCACTACGCCGGGACGTACCGTGCCATCTGGAAAGGCTATGAGTTCACCTCGTTCGGCAACTTTGGCAGAGCGCTGGGTTTCGGCGGTCCCTCGTGGAAAGTCCACCGAAAAGACGGTTTCCTGTACCTCGGCGACGAAGCGCTGCTGGAGTACCAACTGGGCCTGTTCTTCACGCCCAGCGGCGAAGCCCTGGATCTGCGCACCAATCCGCCCACCTTCCGCAACATCGAGCTGGCGAAATGAAATGGTGGGCAAGCCGCCCAAAATCGTTATATTGTGACCACTGGATGGACATGTTGGGCGTCGCATACCCTATCTGAAAGGAAGGACATGGCTGCAAAACAGAACGCCAAGGCCGCTTCGGTATTGAAGAAGGACGATCTGATTGTCATCGGCGGGGCCGGTGGGTTCATCGGCGGGTCGCTGGCACGGTATTTCCACGACCAGGGCTTCACGCGGATTCGGGCGATCGACAAAAAGCCGCTGCCCGAGTGGTATCAGCGAACAGGCGGCGTGGAGTGCCTGTGCCTGGACCTGAGCAATGAGAAGAACTGCCGGCGGGCGTGCGAGGGGGCGGTCGAGGTCTACAACCTCGCGGCGGATATGGGCGGCATGGGCTTCATCGAGCGGTTCCGCATCGAGTGCCTCCGTAGTATCCTCATCAACACGCACATGATCGAGTCGGCGTACCGCGCTGGGGCGCGGCGGTATTTCTTCTCTTCGTCGGCGTGTGCGTACAACGTCGAGCTGCAAAAGAGGCCCGATGCGGCGGCGTTGAAGGAGTCGGACGCCTACCCCGCCATGGCCGAACGCGGCTACGGCTGGGAGAAGCTGATGAGCGAGATGTTCTGCCAGGAGTACTGGGCGGAGCGCGGCTTCGAGACGCACATCGCCCGGTTCCACAACGTCTACGGCCCCTGGGGCACCTGGGATGGGGGGCGGGAGAAGGCCCCCGCCGCGCTCTGCCGCAAGGTGATCGAGGCCAAGGACACCGGGGCGCGGGACATCACGATCTGGGGCGACGGCCACCAGACCCGCAGTTTCATGTACATCGACGATTGCACGCAGGGCATCGACATGATCATGCACTGCAACGATCTGATCGCGACGCCGATCAATCTCGGCTCGAATTTTCTCATCTCGATCAACGACCTGGTCTCGCTGGCCGAGGAAATCGGCGGCATCAAGCTCAAGCGCCAGTACGATCTGAATGCCCCCAAGGGCGTGGGCGGGCGCAACAGCGACAATACCTTTATCCGGAAGGTCCTCGGCTGGGAGCCGAGCACACCGTTGAAAGACGGTCTGCGCCAGACCTACGCCTGGATCGAGAAGCAGTACCGCGACCGCAAAGCGGGCCAGCGGACAGTCAGTTGAAGTTTGATTTTAGATTTTTGATTTGAGAAGCGTCCGTTCATGGCAGTCCACAATCAAACTTCAGAAATCAAAGATGTCCTCGGTCCCTTGCCCTACCGGCTCGCTCTGGCGGGCGGGTGGATCGATCAGCCGTTTGTCTCGAAGCTCAATCCTACGCCGCCGGGGTCGATGGTCGTCGTGGGCGTCGAGCCGGAGTTTTGGTTCATGGAGCGGGCCGGCATCTGCATCGGCACGCGCAACATCGCGCTGAAGCTGTGGAAGGGCAAGATGCCGCAGCGCGATCCGGAGCAACTCGTGCAGGAATTGTACGAGACCGAGAACCGGGGCAAGGCTGAGCCTTCCGGCTCGCAGGACATGATCGGCCTTGTCTATCCCGGCGTCAACCGGTTGGACTATGACTTCACCCATAAAGGCGGCATCTTTCCTCGCCACATCGAATCGAACCGCGATCCCGAGGTCGCCCGGTGGCTGGGGGATGTGATGCACCTTCTGCCCGTCAACCAGCGGCCGGACGGGTACAATCCGCTCGAAACGAAGAACCTCGATCCCGAGTGGATCCGCCGGCTGGGACAGTCGGGCAAAGACTGCTATGATGCCATCCTCGGCCGGGACCTCGCGGCTCTGGGCGAATCCCTGAATGAGTGCATGCGCTGCTGGGAGGCCATCCTGCCCGGCAGGTCGATCCACCGCACGATTGGGATCGACCTGCCGGGCCTGCTGCGGTACTATCAAAGCCGCTATCCGGGGGCCATGTACTCCGGCTGCGGCGGCGGTTACCTGTACATCGTCTCCCCAGAGCCGGTACCGGGAGCGTTCCACGTCAAAGTGCGAGTTTAGAGGAGGATTCACATGAGGCGGTCAGCGATATACCGATTGGGGACCATGGTTCTCCTTGGGTGTTTGCTCTTCGTGGCGGTGCCGGGGACGATGGCCCAGGGTCCGCAGCGCGGGCCGATGATCGTCTCGCCGGAGGTTCTGCCCGACCATCGGGTGACGTTCCGCATCCAGGCCCCCAAGGCCTCCGAAATCACGTTGCGCGGCGACTGGATGGAGGGAACCGCCTCCGAGAAGCTCTCCAAAGGCGATCAGGACATCTGGTCGGTGACCGTCGGGCCGCTGGTGCCCGATTTCTACACCTACACGCTCACCGTGGACGGTGTCAAAACGATCGATCCGCGCAACCCCATGGTCAAGCAGGGCAACACGGGCCTGGACAGCATGTTCTTCGTTCCCGGCCCCGAAGCCGACTTCGAAGACAATAAGCCGGTCCCGCATGGCCAGATTCGCCAGGTCTGGTACCACTCCAATACCCTCGGGATGCAGCGGCGGATGCACGTTTACGCGCCGCCGGGATATGACGGCACGAGCGAACGTTATCCCGTGTTCTATCTGCTGCACGGCGGCGGCGATGAGGATTCCGGCTGGAGCACGATCGGCCGCGCTGGCTTCATCGTCGACAACCTGCTGGCGGCGGGCAAGGCCAAGCCGATGCTCGTGGTCATGCCCAATGGCAGTCTCCCCCGTCCCGCGAACATGCCCGCGCTGACGCCGGGCACAACGCCCTCGCCCGAGGCTCGAGCCGCGCTGGCGGCTTTCCAGAACCGCTTTACCAGCGAGTTGATGAAAGAGATCGTGCCGTTCGTGGAGAAGAACTTCCGCGTCATCGCGGACCGGGACCACCGGGCCCTCGCGGGCCTGTCCATGGGAGGCGGCCAGACCCTCCAAGTCGTGACGACGAACCCCGACCAGTTCGCCTACGTCGCGGTCTGGAGCGCCGGCATCGGTCGGAACGCCGGGGATTGGGAGACGCGCAACGCGGCGTTCCTCGAGAATCCGAAGATCAACGATTGGATCAAGCTGTTCTCGATCAGTGTCGGCGATAAGGATTTCACGCTCAGCGGCTCCCAGGCCCTGGCGGAAGTGCTGACCAAGCATGGGATCAAGAACCAACTGCACCTCAGCGGCGGCGGCCACACCTGGATCAACTGGCGGCACTACCTGAACGATCTCGTGCCGCGGCTCTTCGGTGCGGCCGCGCAAAAGCCGTGATATGGGTTCGGAGAAACCTGTGCTTGTTATAGACTCTGTCATCCTGAGGCAAAGCCGAAGGATCTGGCCATCGAATGGGAGGTTTCTCTCGCCGGCTACCCAGATCCTTCGCTGCGCTCAGGATGACAAGTACAGCGCGCGAACCAGTCCAAATCCATAAGAAGGCTTGGATCAATATGGTATTCTCCGGTAGAAGAACAGCCTTGATGCGGGTTGTCCTGTGTGCGCAGACTTTTCTGCTTGTCCTTGGGACGGCCTCGGCGCAGAGCAGCAGGCCCGATTCCACGTATTCTTTTGTCTACCTGGGCGATCTGCACTTCGACAAGATGGCCCATCACGACCTGGAGTGGGTGAAGGCCAAGATGCCCAACGACCTGCGGCAGATCGAGGACTATGTCCGGATCACGCGGGAGAACACGCCGAACCTGCTGCGGCGGGTACAGGCCGCGATCGCGTCGAGCGAGGGCCGGATCAAGATGGTCGTCCAAGGCGGGGATCTCGCGGAAGGACTGTGCGGGATGCGGGAACTCCAGGAGCTTCAATTCAAGGATGCCCTGGAGGCGGTTCAGCGCATCCTACCCAAAACCTCGTTCCTTTGCGTCAAGGGCAATCACGACGTCACCGGTCCCGGCGCGCGGGAGGCCTATGACCGCGTCATGCTGCCGTGGCTGTCGAAGGAATGCGGCAAGCGCGTGGAGTCGGCGTCCTTCTATGTTGCGCAGGGGCCGGACCTGTTCGTCTTCTTCGATGCCTATCACAACAACAGCGTCGATTGGCTGGAAAAGGCCCTCAAGGAGAACGCGCATCGCTATGCGTTTATCGTGATGCACCCGCCCGCGGTCCCTTATGATGCGCGGTCCTCGTGGCACCTGTTCTCCCGAGAGAAGGAGGCGGCGGTCCGGGAGCGCTTCCTGAACGTCCTGGGCGCCCACCAGGCCGTGCTGCTCACGGCCCATCTGCACAAGTACGGCATGGTCGTGCGCCGGACCTCGGCCGGTCCCTTCGTGCAACTGGGCGTCAACAGCGTGGTCAGCGCACCGAACGTGACCGTGAGGAACTACGTGGAAGGCTTGAAGGCCTATGGCGGCGCGCTGGTAGAGCTGGAGCCGGAATTCCAGCCGGACACGCGGGCGCAGCGCCGGGCCCTGCTCGAACGGGAGAAGCCGCAGATCGCCCATTTCGAATTCGCGGACTTTCCCGGCTATGCCGTCCTCCACGTCTCCGACGCGACAATCCGCGCCGACATCTATCCGGCCGATGCCGACAAACCCTGGAAAACCGTGTCCCTCCGTCCGATGCGCGACCGCTGAATCCGTAGTGAAATGGGTTGCATCGGATGAAAAGAGCCTTGTGGCATCGGCATCCTGCCGATGATTTCAGGGGCGGCACGCAGACGTCCAACCCATTCGGTTGTCGCTCCGGGCAAGTTCTGCGAAGACCTCCTCCATCGTCCGCCCTCTGCCTTGCGTCCTCTATCCTCTCCGTCCCCCGCCCGGGGCGGCGGGGCGACATTTTGGGACGGGGCTTTCGTTAGTCCCGGCAGGATAATGGTTTAGGAAATAACAAAATAATGGCAGTTGGTTGAGAGTTTTCATTGACACCGGGACATGGTATTTGTACCATTGTATGCGGGACTGCCCGTGTGCGGCAGCCGCTGGTCAATTATCAATGTATGTCGGAGGGAAGA